>PWUG01000242.1 GCA_003562605.1 Syntrophomonadaceae bacterium
ATATAGTGGATGCTTTCGCTTACAAATCTTCAATTAGTTAACCTCCATTCAGCCTTTAAGAAACCTTTATGATAAAGGTTTTCAGGCGGTTTGTTCTGCCCGAAAACCCTTACCTGGTGGACGTGAGGGGATTCGAACCCCTGACCTCTTGAATGCGAGCCAAGTGCTCTCCCAACTGAGCTACACGCCCTCGCAGACGTATTATAGCAAATAGCAATCTTTTAAGCAAGGGAGCGCAATCACTCACCATCAATTATCTAATGGCCTAAATAATATTACAATTTGGCGATAAGAAACAAATATCCGGTGAGGGGGTAGTGGCAGGATAGAACCTCCTGAAGATTGCCTTTTATTCTGGCGGTTGTTTATGGATCCAAGATTAGCAGCGACTTCTAACCGGATTCTTCCAACCTAACATACAAAAGGCGAAAAACTCAATCGGCGAATTTTTGAGTAAACATAATCCCATACCTGCCGCCCCGGGCGGCTCCTATGCCTATGCGGCTGTAATTGGGGCTAAGAATATTTTCCCGGTGTCCGGGACTGTCCATAAGTCCCTGGTGGGCGATAGAAACAGTGGGGGCCAGGGCAAGGTTTTCTCCGGCAACAATAAACGAAACGCCGCCTTCCTGCATCCTGCCAAATGGTGTAGCACCATCAGGATCGACATGCCCGATATACCCTCTTTGAAACATGTCAACCGAGTGCTGCCGGGCCACCTCACGAATTGTTTCATCCATCACAAGTTCAGGGAGTCCCTGCAGGACACGCTCTTCATTAACGAGGCGGAGCATTTTTTCTTCAGCTTCCGGGTCAATAAGAGGATCGGAAACGGTGAAATTAAGATCGAGATAATCACCTTCCACGGTCTCAACTGTTAAAAAACCCACCGCATGTTTAAAAGCTTCGCCGAAGATGTGAGCAGTCAGGGACGAAGCTGCTGCGGCAGTTTCCAGCAGGGGAGATCCAAAATATGATTCTTCTACATGATCAGACGTAATGAACGGAACGGGTAAAGCAACAATTATTGCTATTAGAAGGGTGACTATTACCATCCCCCTGAGCAGGCCGGTGAACAGACCAAAAATTTTATTAATCCCTGAAATGCGAACCTGGCGGGGGATCCATTCATACACCCTGTTGGCGATGGCGAAGAAGATGAATGTAACGATGAAGAATATGGTCAGAAAAGCAAGGGCGCCTGAATACACCTGTGATATGCCGAAGTCTTCCAAAATCCTGCTGCCCGGGTTGTAGAGAAAGAGGGGGATACCTACCGAAACTATGATGCCGACTAATTCAACCAATCCGATCAGAAACCCGCGCCGCAGCCCTCTAATTATAAAAAGCACTAAAACAAAAGCAATTACTGCATCGAGCCAGTTCATTGTAAATCCCCCGGTTTTCATCTTTTCAGTAATGCAAATGACTTCGGCAGTCTACCTACCAGCGGGCCTTGTGCTCTTCGGCCCAGCCGACAAAATCTTTTACCTGGTATAAACGGCTTAGTTTAGCCCATATCCTGTCGGTATTTGCCGTGCAATATCACCGGCACAACCTGCCGGTCACCGCCCCGGCGGCTTCAACCAGGTCTTCCGGGGCCAGGCTGATCTGCAGTCCCCTAACCCCGGCGCTTACTATGATTGCCTCGTAACCCAGGGCCTTCTCGTCCAGGTAGTAGGGAAAGTTGCTCTTCATACCCAGGGGTGATACTGATCCCCTGACATAGCCGGTCAGCTCCTGCAGCTCCCTTAGTGGAACCAGGTTCAACTTTTTATTGCCGCTCAGCCTGGCCAGGGCCTTCAAATCCAGTTCCCCGTCACCCGGCACGGAAGCGACGATTATCCCCGTCTTATCACCCCTTGCCACCAGGGTCTTTAAGATCTGATCCGCCGGCACAGCAAGCTGCCTGGCGGCACCGGCCGCACTCAGGTCATTTTCATCATAGCTGTATTCCAGCAGCCGGTAATCCAGCTGCATCCGCTCCAGTATACGCACGGCATTTGTCTTTTTCCCCATTAATCCCCCACCCTTGGGAGTATTGTAACATTACAGCGGCGGGGAACTCAACGATTCATAACAATGTTGTACTGAAGGTATAAGTTTTTGCCGGAAGAAACAGGGTCGCTTATTAGCTGCCGGGCGCAGTCAGGATCAAGACTTATAAGAATAGCGAATTGGAATTTTACAGTAAATAGAGAGCTTGCAAACTCGACATAGAAGGGACCAGGAAAATAAAGAAATTCTGGATATCAATAAAAGGCATAGCTGCCGAGCTGGATAAGCTTTTACAAAGTTTATCGGGATAGTTTACAGTTAAACAATTCATTGCTCTGCGTACTAATATACGAGCAGACAACAGAGGCTTTATATTTGCCTATGCGTTGATTACAGTGTAAAACGTTGGCCTTTCACTTACCGATATTGATTTTGTAACCGCCATCATCAGTTTCGATCGATAAAACCGACCAGCCCTGCGCCTTCGCAGCCCGGCTGATATTTTCCTTCGCTGTATCGGTATCGACCAGGACAATGAGCTCATCCTGCCCTTTCTCCTTGATCGCGTTAACAGTGATAATAACCGGCTGAGGGCAGGACAACCCCCTGGCATCAACTATGTTTGCCATAACCTTTATTCCTCCTTTTTTAGGCCGTTTTTTCTTTCATTGTAAACCCAATCGCCAGGCAGACAGCAAAACCGATAATCACCGCATAGATCCCTCCGCCACTTACACCTGCCGGTGAGCTTGCTAAACCGAAATTATGTGCAACAGCAGCACCTACTATCATGCCAATAACAAAAACTGAGGCATCACCATCGCCTTCTCCAGACAGGAAAAGTTGGCGACCGGGGCAGCCCCCTGCCAGGGCAAAAGCAAGGCCGGCTAAGCCCATCCCGGCAAAGTTCCAAAAATGCATATTATGTGCAACAGGCTGTCCGACAAAACCGGGGTTAAACTGACCGACCACCAGGTTTGTCAGAAATGCGGCAACTGCCAGGGCAACCAGTCCACCAAAAAGATGGGTCTGCTTAAAGAGAATCAAATCACGAATTGCACCCATGGTGCAAAAACGGCTTTTCTGAGCTAAAAATCCTATAAAGAGACCGGCAGCCAAAGAGATAATAAGCGGTGCATGCATGGAACCCGGGCCTTCAACGCTGTAAAAGAGTATTCCGCTCTGGCCTTCACCGCTAATTTGCGGATTGAAGAGCATGATCACCAGGAAGCTCAGCATGACCAGGGGCATAATCCAACCCGCCGAAATATGTGTCTTGTGGGATCGCCCTAAATTGTAACCATTTCTCAGGAAAAGTGTGCCGATCCAGATCCCGACCGCTAAACCAACCAGGCCTAAAATGGCGTTCCAATCACCACCGGCAAGGCGGAGCAAAGCCCGCCAGGGACAGCCAAGAAATATCAGGGCGCCGATCATGGCAAATACACCAAGAACAAACCTGACGATAGGAGCAGAACCAAGCCTGGATCGAAATTCTTTAAATAAATAGGCCGCCGCAAATGAACCGAGAACAAAGCCGATAATCTCGGGGCGCATATACTGCACGACCGACGCCCTGTGCAAACCCAGGGCACCGGCAATATCGCGTTCAAAACAGGCTACACAAATGCCCATATTTGCCGGGTTACCCCACAACTGCAGTAAAGAGGCAAAGATACCGATTAAAACGCCAACTGAGATAATACCCCATCGAGTAGATAAAAAATGCTTCACTGATTTACCACCACCTGTAATATAATTTGGAATGGATAATAGAACTCTCTATATTATTGAATAGTTCCCTATAAAGGTAAAATAGAAATTTTAAATACGCCAGTTCTTTTGTATATATCTTATGCATATATATAAATGCTAAAGCAAATGCATAAATATTTTAGCAAATTTGCCAAATGGGTCTGTGCTTATAAAGAAAGGAGATCGTAAGAGAGGCAAAGAATTACAATACAAGCTCAACAAAAGGTTGAGGCTAACTAGAATAAATTTGAATACAGGAGGGAAAAATATGAAATACGGCGCAAGAAATCAGATCCTGGGTAAAGTAGCCGGCATAAAAAAAGGCAGCGTAATGAGTCAGGTGATTGTGGAATTACCGGGAGGAGGAGTCATGACCTCGGTCATGACCTTAGACTCCCTATCGGAAATGGGTTTAAAAGAAGGGGATAAAGTTAAAGTAGTCGTAAAAGCAGTTAATGTCCTGCTTGTGAAGGAATAGATCCAAATCGGTTAAATGCAAGCCTTTATTTGCCCGCGTTATTTTGCTATCCTGTCACTTATTAGAAGAGCTTTCTATTGACAAGGTATGCTTTTTATAGTAATTTAATCTTAACAATCATTACAAATACTCAAAATTTTAAATATTTAGGGTAGGGCTTTGTATGAACCTTTTATTTAAAGATCTATCTACCGAATTGATAACTAAAAATATACGTCCTTCATTTCAAAGACTCAAAGTGTTAGAGTATTTAATTAAAAATCCGTGTCAC
>PWUG01000326.1 GCA_003562605.1 Syntrophomonadaceae bacterium
AAATTCCTTCACCATGCTGGTAACCAGATCGGCCTTGCAGAGGTGTGCTACACGTCTGGCTTTTTCTATCTGGCCAGAAGGCAGCTTCAGCGCTGCCCCAAGCTTACCGGTCAGTTCGAGCAGACGCAGACGTTTCTGATCTACACTTCCTAATGATTCGAGAAAGATAACACTTTTGAGCTTTTCAAGATGACTTTCAAGTGAATCTTTGCAGTCTTCGTTGTAGAAAAAACGTCCGTCAGCAAGCCGGGCCTGCAAAACCTTGGCATAACCTTTGCGGATATTAGGGTGAAAACGGTTATTGCTTATCCCTACAAAGTAGGGCATCAGCCGCCCGCTATCTTTTTCCACTATCGGGAAGTAACGTTGATGGCTCTGCATAGAAGTTATTGGTACCTCCTGGGGAAGATCCAGGTAGGCCCGGTCGAAAGAACCATCAATGGCTACGGGATATTCAACCAGGTAAGCAACTTCTTCCAGGAGGTTTTCATCAACCAGGGCTTCCCCTCCATGTTCAGCCGCTTTTTCTTTCAATTGTTGAAGGATCATCTTTCTTCGGCGGTTTTGATCAACCACAATATAATTATCTTCAAGACAGCGAAAGTAATGATTTACACTGTCGATTTCGAACGGGCCTGGTGCAAGGAACCGGTGGCCGTAAGTAACCCGTCCTGACTGTATACCTGCATAACTAAAAGTTACCGGCTTGTTATGATAAAGAGCAAGAAGCCAACGAATCGGACGGGCAAAACGTACATCTTTACCCTGCCAGTACATCGGGCGGGGGAAAGATAGCTTTTTAATCAAACGGGGCAGCAATTCAGGCAGCAGTTCCTCTGTCTGAAGGCCGGTGATTTCTTTTTGCACCACTACGTAACAAGCATCCTTAATAGTTTCTTCTCCAACTTTTTCCATGCTCACTCCCTGGTTCTGGAGAAAACCCTTTAAAGCCCTGGTCGGCTGACCACTATCGTCATATGCCCGGTTTGTGGGAGGTCCTTTGACCTTTTCTACCAGGTCAGACTGTTTGATCTCCAGATCGCTGACGAGAATAACCAAACGCCGGGGTGTAGCCCAGGTTTCAATCGATCCAAACCCAAGCCTGTTTTCAACCAGCAAAGCCGTCGCTTCCGCTTTTAACTGCTCCATGGCCTTTGGGATAAATCGCGAGGGGATCTCTTCACAGCCGATTTCCATGATTAAATTATGGGTTACAGTCATTATTCTGCACCTCCTGCCAGAAGCGGATACCCTGATGCTTCACGCTGTTTTAAATAACATTCTGCGCAAAGGCGAGCCAGGGTACGTACCCGGCCGATGTAAGCGGCACGCTCGGTAACGCTGATCGCCCCCCGCGCCTCAAGATTGTTGAAGGTATGAGAGCATTTCAGAATATAGTCATACGCAGGGGAAACCAAGTCCAGTTCCAGAAGACGCTTTGCTTCTGCTTCGTAATTGCTGAACAACTTGAAGAGCAGGTCACGGTCGGCATAGTCAAAACTGTAACTGGACTGCTCCCATTCCACCCGTTGAAAAACATCACCGTATGTTATATTACCGGTCCAGATCAAATCAAAAACATTGTCACAGTCCTGCAGGTACATGGCAATCCGTTCAATACCGTAAGTCAGCTCAACCGGAACCTTTTCAACATCGAAACCGCCGACCTGCTGGAAATATGTAAATTGAGTAATCTCCATCCCGTCCAGCCAGATCTCCCAACCCAGGCCCCAGGCCCCAAGAGTCGGGGCTTCCCAGTTATCCTCGACAAAGCGAATATCATGCTCAAGTGGATCAAGCCCGAGATAAGAAAGGCTGTCGAGGTACTGCTGTTGGATATCGGGCGGTGCAGGCTTGATGATCACCTGGTATTGCAGGTGCTGGTAAAGACGGTTCGGATTTTCACCATAACGGCCGTCAGCAGGACGCCGGGAAGGTTCTACATAGGCTACCGACCAGGGCTCAGGGCCCAGCGATTTGAGGAATGTGGCCGGGTTCATCGTTCCAGCCCCTTTTTCAATATCGTAAGGCTGCCAGATCAGGCATCCCTTTGCGGCCCAGTATTTCTGGAGTTTAATCATGATCGTTTGTAGGTCCAATAAAAACTCCTCCTTAAAATCATGTAGCGAAATTGCTTTTTACGCATGTCCTGTCAATATACTTGCTGTCAAACTCGCTGTTGCATTATATCCTCAGGCTCCTGAATAGGGAACCCTGAATCCTGATTATAATAAAAAACCCCCGGTCCCCGGCTGATAAAGCCATAGGGACGGGAGGTGTTCCCGCGGTTCCACCCTACTTGACTCCACTGCTGCAGAGCCCTCTCGATTTTATAATGCTCAGGAATGCCATTCGCCGAATTCCTTACCGGGCTCACACCGTTCCCGGTTCGCTGTTAAAAAAGATGTAATCCGGCTACTTTTTTCCATCATCGCCAATTACGCTATTTGATTATTAAGATACTAACAATTGGCTACCTCATTGTCAAGTATAACAGGCCTGCCAAAAAATTACTTCTAAGGTGTCCGGAAGAAAATAGTATTTAAGTGCTCGTATGACTGTATTAACCGGTTATATTTTCATTTTTGAACTGACCGTAAACCTGACGGGGTTGAAGGTAATCGGGAAAGCGATCCAGCAGCGTCAGACGGACACAGTAGCAAAGGTGGCATGCGTCTGCATAACCATCATATTCATCCACGTCCGTATACAACTGGGCAAGCATAAACGGGCCACCCCTGGCTAATGGCCCGCATACAGGATGAGAATCAGCATCATAAACCGCCATAATTTCTGATAAAGGATTTTCCCATAGATTTCCTATGCAGATCCCCTGGCATACATGGACATTACCGAACGGGTCAAGGTGTACCCGTTCGGGCCTCACCAGGTCTTCATGGGGGCATCTGTCAAACAAAACTGCTCGCTGACCTGGTACCAATCCAGCCAATTGTTCTGCCGCTCGCCCCCTAAACATAACTTTCCCTCCGGTAATCTGTTTACCGGGTTTATGATCTGTGCTTATATCAATAGCATGATCTTTCTCTATACAAATTGTCTCTACACATAAACCCAATCTACGGGCTGCTGCGACCGCTATTGGAGCCGGTGAAAACGCTTTTGGTCCGTTGTAGTGGAATTGATCATCACTAATATAAAGCTCTTCAATGCCTATCTCCGCCAATGGTTTTAACCACAGCAACGCATCTTTCTCACAGGTAGCAAAATATGCATTTGTGACAAGTCCTACCTTATAACCCTTTTGCCGGGATAACTTTATTCCTTCTAAAAGAAGAGGATAAAATAAAAAAGGCTCTCCACCCTCAAAACAAACCCGTTCAACACTCCTTAAGTTCTCAGCTGAATCATCCAAAACTTGTGCAATCTGATCCAGGGTAAAAACCCCTTCTGTTTTGGAACTGCAGAAGAGAAAGCAGTGATCACACTCGCTGTTACACATATATGTCAGGATAAAGTGTATCCCCGATAACATATCCGGACCCTCTCTTTCATCTGATCAAAAAGTTTCAGCGGAAGAAGACTTTTTCTGCTTCCCGGGGCAATTTTGGCGGTGGGCCGAAATATTTCGAAACCGATACCACTACCCGCACCGCTTTTAAGGACAACCTTCCAGCCCAAAATGCTGCCGGTTAGATTTCACGTACAGGAAACCTGATCACTATCAGCCGGATTCAGGTCTTCAGGAAAAACTAAAATAAACGACTAAGGTTTTCAACACAATTGTTAATTGATCGTTCACGTTTTGCTCCGGCCCAAACCACGATTTCTGTTCCGACTATTTCTGCACCTTTTGACTCGCAGGCTTTTTTCATCAAGGCTATCGCACCTGTTCCCCCAACCCATAAGAATGGAATCTGTTTGGTTACAAAACAGGCTACTTTTTTCCCTGAAAGGGACGGCAGCTGGTCCAGGTAAGCTTTCATGACCGGGTTCAGGGTAAAAGCCTGGACAGGGGCACCGAAAATAATGGCATCATAGCTATCGGGAGCAGGAACACCGGTTAGTTCAAATTTTCCCGCCTGAGCGGGAGTATTGCCGGTTATGGTTATCTGTTCCATACTTACATTGTGACCGGAATCAGAGAGCTTCTCCAGCAATTGTTCGGCAACACTTCCAGTATTGCCGGTATGCGAGTAGATGATTAAACCAACCTTCATTTTTTCAACCTCCATTTTATCTTAAGAATTATAGCCCTAAATATTTCAAAGCTTCATAAACCAGAAAAGCCGGCCAGACAAGCGCTTTCAGAAAACCGATTATCCCTGCCCAAAACGTTACCGCCTGGCTGATAAAATATATCGCCGCCCCGATGAAGCCGAGACCGTAAACCGCTCCGGCCGCACCACTACTCTGAACAGAACCGGACATCAAAATCTCCCTCCTTATTTCGGTCTGATAATAATATTTCTTAATAACAGAATATCATTTTTAGTACACGGGGACTGTCCCTGTGTACTAAAAATGATCTACACGGTATTATTTGCTATTCTACCAGCATCCGTCTCGATTTGATTTCACCCAGATCAAGATGGTAGGCAAGAAATGCTGCTGTCAAAAGAGCCAACTCTTTTTTCTGACTTACAGAGAGGCGAACCAGGGTTGCCTGCGAAAGAGGCGCTTCAATCAGCCTGCGGGTTATAGCGACAGTCCCCGGATCCACCTTGATCACGTCAGCACCCTGGCAGTTGCAGCATTGCAGCCCGCCCTGGCGGGGGCTGAAGGCCTGGGTGCTTTCAGTACCACAATTTGTGCAGGAATGTAAATGCGGACTATAACCGGCAGCATGGGCAAGCTTCAATTCAAATGAGCGGCAGAGGAGAAATCTGTCGGCATTTTTGCCCAGCAATCGCCAAACCTCCAACAGCAGTTGAAAAATTTCGGAACAGGGTTCTTCGCCTGAAACAAGGCGATCAGTCAACTCTGCCATGTAGAGACCATAAGTATATAGATCGGGATTATCTCGAAACCATGGGAAGCGCTCTATTGGATCCTGCCCGGTAATGATTGGCCAGGTTTTCCCCCGGTGGAAAGTAAAGTTGCCATAGGTAAAAAGATCCACTCCGGCCGCCAGTTTACTTTTTATCTTGCGGGCACCCCGGGCCACAGCTTCAAATTTGCCATCCTCAGAGGTGAGCAGAGTCACCAGGCGGTCTGCCTCACCCAGTATGCGGGTACGTAAAACAAGGCCTTCCGCTTTAAAGATCCGTTGGCTCAGATTTATTATCCCCCCTGGTTATAACCGAGGCGGCGCAGTTCTTCTTCGCGGTTGCGCCACTCTCGTTTTACTTTAACCCGCAGGTCAAGAAAAATGTGCTGTCCGAAAAGCGCTTCCAACTCTTCCCGGGCCCTTGTACCGACTTCCTTCAGCAGCATACCGCCTTTACCGACAACTATGCCGACCTGGGATTTGCGCTCTACAAATATTTCAGCACGGATATCGAGCAGATCGCCACCCCTGCGCGGCATCATTTCCTCAATTACCACTGCTACAGAAAAAGGTATTTCCTGACGGGTCAGCTGAATAATTTTTTCACGGATTATTTCCGCGGCAACAAACCGTTCCGGTTGATCAGTAATCATGTCGGAAGGATAGTACTGTGGGCCTTCCGGCAGGTGTTGCAGGACCCCTTCAACCAGAGGCTCCAAATTAACCTGTTTTAAAGCTGATAGGGCAAAGTGTTCTTTAAACGGGCAAATCTGCCGGTACAGCTCTATATTAACTGCCAGCTTTTCCGGTGAAATGAGATCAATTTTATTCAGGATTAAGAATAGAGGGCTGTTTACCGATCCCAATATATCAGCAATATAGCGGTCCCCCTGTCCCGGGTTTTCGTTTGCTTCGACCAGGAAGCAGACAAGATCAACTTCCTGCATTGTCCTCCGCGCAGTCTGCATCATCGCTGTGCCCAGCATATGCTTGGGCTTATGCAATCCCGGGGTATCGATAAAAATAATCTGGAATTCAGGCCTGGTCAAAACTGCCCGGATCTGGTTCCTGGTGGTTTGGGGGCGATCAGATATTATAGCCACCTTTTCACCGACGAGGGCATTGAGCAGTGTTGATTTGCCCACATTGGGCCTGCCAATTAAGGCAACAAATCCGGAACGGTGCATAGTGATCTTTCCTTTAATGCCTCGCTTTTGAACACCGGATATTAAATGTTATTAAGCGCTCTGCAAGGCATCCTCTCAGCGGTAGTCAGTCTTGATATCCAGGACAGGGGTGCCGTTAATCAGGTCCAGGCCTTTTACGGTAAGGATATTCTTTTTTATATCAACCAGCTCTACTGTTGACTGGGCTATGGCGTTGGGCCTTAAAGGCGCCCGGCAAACAAAAACACCGTAAACCTCATTGCCTCTTCCGCTGCGTTTATCCTTAAGGGTATAACCGCGGGCTTCATGAAGGTAAGATATTACATTGATTTTTTCTTCTTCATCAAGGCGATAAAGGCCTTTTTCCATTTCCGGATCAATCACTACCTGTGATAATAGTTCTTTATAATTATCCGGAATAGACAGCGGTGCCTGATAATCATTTAAAATATAGCCAATGGGGTGGAACGATACCGGGATGCGCCATATCTGTTCATTTTTAAACATCTCCTGATTAACCGGATTATCAGACCATATTGCGGATCCAAACGGCTGCGGCAGCAAATCCAGCAGGGAGGAATTTTTAGTCTCACCGTTTAAATTCCCCATAACCACTTCAATATTACCTGCCAGTTCCCAAAGCACCTGGCGACAGGCGCCACAAGGGGTCGGTGGCGGTGAACAATCTGCAATAACAGCAATGCTTTTAAACTTACGATAACCGGCATGTATTGCCGTCCATATGGCTGCTCTTTCTGCACAGGCGGTCATACCGTAGGATGCATTCTCGACATTGGCTCCGGTGACAACAGCTCCGTCATCAGTAAGCAGGGCAGCACCAACCAGGAACCGGGAGTAGGGGGCATATGCTCTTAACCTGGCAGCGCGGGCTGTTGCAAGCAGTGTATCCGGTTTCATAAAAACACCTCTCTGCTATTAATCAGTATTGGCGTAAGCTGATAATTTGATAAAGCCTGAACTACTAATTTCGAATTCCAGTCCCCGCCTTCTTTCCAATTCATTTAGAATTATACTCAAACCACTGAATAATAGCTCCGGGTCTCCAACAGCATTAATGACAACAGGATTGGTTGGAATCTGACGATAATTCACCATAATCAATGGCCCGCTGCAACGAATGGAACTGGTTGCTGTCAGCCGCTGGTTTCCGACACTGATACCCTCAGCTCCGGCACTGAAAAGCTCATTGACAATATCCCTGATATCGCCATCATGAACAAGAGCCTCGCTGCTGAATGGTTCTCTGGCATCATAAGCCAAAAGTGTTATTCCGGGCCCGACCATTTCTGCCAGTCCGGCCTGAACGCGGAGCTCATGGAGCGTATTACGCATTAAATTTATATCTTCGTTTAAAGCCCGCTTCTGATCATCAAATGTTTGGGGAATAACCAGACTGCCAACACCCTCAACTATCTCAATATCGATATTTAGGCTGTCAGGGTAGTACTCCGGAGTATAGACATTATTAAGCAGGCGAACTGTAGCCGGTTCAAGATATTGATCGGGTAAGACATTGACCCTGCCCTCAGTAAAATTGATAAACAGGTGGTTTCTACCGGCTGATTCCCGGACTCTGCTGTCGTTATTGATGAAAGTCAATACCTTGTCCTTCAGCCTGGCGTCAGCTGCATCATAAATAATCTCCTGCACCTGTTGCCCCTGGCTGAAGATAATCTGAAGCAGATCATCACTGCTTGAGGCTGTATCCACGTCGTAATTGTATTGTGCCAAAGCTTCCCGAACCGGTGCAAGTTCAGCTACATCAAGTTCGTAAGCAAGGCGGTGGTTGTAATCTGCCAGATCCCGAGCCAGTTCCAGTTTATAACTGAGCGAAGTATCATCGGCTGAAAATCGACCTAAAACAAAATAGTAACCATAAACTATTAAGGCTGTGTTAATGAGCAGGAAGAAGAGAATTAGCAGATGCAGCTTACCATTTACAAAACTTTTATGGTCTGACTGCTCGGTCATTATTGTCAAACCCCCATAACCGCTCTCTTAAAGAAGGTAATTTCATTAAAAAAGTAAAATCGTTTTAATAAGCTGCCAGAGTGGAGGGCCGAGAACGGTAATTACGATTATTACAGCAAAAACTGAAGTTAACAAAACAGCACCGGCAGCAACATCTTTGGCAATATGGGCCAAAGAATTGCGCTTCCTTGTATAAAGATCAATTGTTTTCTCGATAGCTGTATTAAATGCCTCGGCAACTAATAATAAGAATATCGCCGTTAATAAAAACAACTTTTCGGAGACTGAAACACGCAACAGCAAAGCCAAAAAGAATACTGCTGTTCCGACCAGGGTATGAATTACCATATTACGCTGTGTAATAAAGCAATATTTTAAACCGAAAAAGGCATTTTTCAGACTGTGCAGAACTTTATCCATTCACTTCTTCCCCGCTGCTATCCCGACCGTACCTGTCCATTATCATCCGTTCTTTTTCCTGCATCAATTTCGTATCAGGTCCTTCGCTGTGGTCAAATCCAAGGATGTGAAGCATGCCGTGCACAGTTAATAAAAATACTTCCCGTTCGAGGCTGTGTCCGGCCTGATCGGCCTGCTCACGGGCCCGGTCAACAGAGATGTAAATATCACCAACTGCAAACTCACTATCAGTTTGCGAGTCCGAATTTCGCGGTTCAAGATAACTAAACGAGAGCACATCAGTAGATTTATCTATATTCCTGTATTCCCGATTCAAATGCAGAAGCATGGCATCATCAGCAATTACCACACCAACTTCGCCTTCGGACAGATTTTGCTCATCAAGCAGATGATCAACCATTCGGGTAAGCTGACCGGACAAAAAATCGGAAAATACCGGATTGTTTTTTACATATTTTATGATAACACTCACTTAGCGACAGTGCTCCTTTCAAGCTCCGCCTTAAGAGCTTTTTCAGGGTACTCAATCCGCGAGTGATAAATACCGGACATGATATAAACGAATGCTTCACCTATCTGATCGATTTCTTTCAGGGTCAAGTCACATTGATCAAGCTGTCCGTCCTCAAGCTTTTCCCTGATCATCCGCTTGATCATCGTTTCGACCCGGTTACTCGTAGGTTTGGAAAGAGAGCGAACCCCCGCTTCTACAGCATCGGCAAGCATGATTATTGCTGCTTCCTTACTTTGCGGTTTTGGCCCTTCATAACGAAACTTGTCACTGGAAACCTCTTCTCGGTTGTTTTTTTCTAAAGCCTGTTGATAGAAGAAAGAAATCATGCTGGTGCCGTGATGCTGGACCGCAATATCAAGGATTGGCTCAGGAAGACGATGCTTTCCACCCAGTTCTGCGCCGTCTTTAGGGTGCGCTCCGATTATCAAAGAACTAAGGTTGGGCGACAGCTTAGTATGCGGGTTTTCACCAGACAGCTGGTTTTCAGAAAAGAAATACGGACGTTTTAATTTGCCTATATCATGGTAATAAGCTCCGACCCTGGCCAGTAAGGCATCTGCTTTGACAGATTCAGCAGCAGCCTCCGCTAAGTTTGATACCATCATACTATGATAATATGTTCCCGGGGCCTTTAAAAGCATTTGGCGGAGCAAGGGGTGGTTTGGATTGGACAGTTCCAACAGTGTAATGGCGGTAGTAACACCAAAAAGACTTTCCAGGTAAGGCAGCATACCGATAGCGACAACCGATGAAAAGATACCATTACCGATACCGGCAGCCATGCTGTAACTAAAATTGACCAGCGAACCATACTCCAGGCTGACATTTCCGAAAAAGAGGTAAGTGGAAACAATTACAGCACCGTTAGTAACCGCTACAAAAAACCCGGCCCGGGCAAGATCACTGCGCTGGCTTAACCTGGTAACTGCATAAATAGAAACCAGCCCTCCCATCAAAGCAACCAGGATAAAGGAGAAATCGCCACCGGTGATCAATCCGACCATCAGGGCCAGGACCAAATTGATAATAACAGCCAGTTTATAACCAAAAATAACAGTAATCAGAATGACACCCATCGCCACAGGAATCAGGTATCCTGAAAAGTAAGTAGCTCCGATAGAAAAGAGAAGAGTAACGATAAAAATCAGCCCCATCAGCAGCAATAACGAGGGATTCGTAAAAACTTCGTTAACAAAGATATGCATGTAAATTCCAACCAGGATAAAAATAATGATTAGTAAGAGCAGTAAACCGATATATCCGGGATAGTCAGCCTGCTGACCCCTGATCATTCCGAGATCTTCGAGAAGGGCCAGCTGCTGTTCCGTAACCGGTTCGCCCTCACTGACAACCAGGGTATTACGTAAAACAACAACCGGCTCAACCTGCCGACGAGCCAAATCCCGGTTTTCTTCTGTAATGATTTCATTATAATCCATGTTTTGAGCAATTAACGGTTGGGTAATAATCTCGGCAATCCTTTTCAGGTCGGCGCTAAATGGATAGAGCGCTATCTCCTGGGACAGGCGGCGCCTGGCCAACTCCGTTTCATTTTCTTTGATTCCCTGTTCAAAAATTTCGCTTAATGTGTTATTAAGCCGCCCCTGCAGATCTCTTAAAATGTCTTCATCGGATAACAGGGGGGAAATTGTGGAATCCGGCAGTTCTTCAGGAATAAGTCCCTGCAGCAGCTCCACTTTCTCCTCGGTTTCGAGATCCGGATCCCCTTGTATTTTCAGGACACTATCGAAAAAGATACCTATTCTGAGCAGGGCCCTATCTAAAACCTGCGGATCATAATCATAGACCTCGGAAACCGTTCCAGCGGCCTGCTCCCTGAGCCTTTCGGTTGTATATTCATCGATTGTATCCCTGGGGGCGTATATCGTTCTGGGACTCGGCCTGCCTACAGTCAGATCGTAGCGAGCCGGCATGCTAACAAGAACCAGCAAGCCATAGATTGTGACAAAGAGGGTAATTACCAGGAGAAGTTTTTGTAATTTTTTATTGTCTTTGAAGGAGATTGACCGGCTAAAAAGATCACCGGGGATTATTTTTTTCTTCATCTTTATCCCTTTCTCTCATACCCTCGTATGTTTCGTAGGCTTTTATAATGCATTGGACGAGCGGATGCCTTACAACATCTTTTTCGGTCAGATAAACCAAGGCTATGCCATCAATACCAGATAAAATACGGGGTGCTTCTTCCAGACCCGAATAACGTCCCCTTGGAAGGTCAATCTGGGTGATATCTCCGGTTATCACTGCTTTCGACCCAAAACCGAGGCGGGTTAAAAACATTTTCATCTGCTCAGAAGTAGCGTTCTGTCCCTCATCGAGAATCACAAAGGAGTCATCAAGAGTCCGTCCCCGCATATAAGCCAGGGGAGCAATTTCAAGAATCCCTTTTTCACGGTATCTTTGAAACACATCAACTCCGAGTAAATCATACAACCCGTCGTAGATAGGCCGCAGGTAAGGATCAACCTTCTCCTGAAAATCTCCCGGCAAAAACCCCAGGTGTTCTCCTGCTTCAACTGCAGGACGGGTAAGAATTAGGCGCTGCACCCGTTTATTTTTCAGCGCATCAACAGCCATCGCCAGGGCCAGGTAAGTTTTTCCCGTACCGGCGGGTCCAATTGACAGGACAATATCATGACAGCGTATAGCTTCAAGATAGCGTTTTTGACCAATAGTTTTAGGGCGGATCTGCTTGCCCCGGTGAGTAACTAAAACCAGATCGCTGAATAGCGATCTAATCATTCCCACCTCGCCCTGTCTGGTCAATTTCAAAGCATATTCAAATTCACGACCAGTTAAATGATAACCTTTGCGAATATGGGTGAGCAGCTCCTGGAACATAATATATATCGCTTCGACATCTCCGGGCTCACCATCTATACTCAGCTCATGCCCTTTTGGAATCAGGCGCACGGCAAAGTTATCTTCAATAAGACTGAAATGTTCGTCATTTTTGCCCAACAGTTGAACCGATTCATCTGCGCCGGCCAGCATAATGGTCCGGCCTGTATTATTTTCTGCCAATAAGCGATAAGCTCCCTTCATTATATAAAAAAATGATCTTATGTTAACTTATTAACAAGCATTATATTCCACTTTCATCTTTTTATCAAGAAAAGAAAGCTTTTTAGCGCTTCCGACGCAGTGAAGGTGGGGGTTCAAGGATTTCATGGAAAATAAACGCCGCCAAAAGCGGATCTCTACGGGTTAAAGTCTGCTGAAGTCCTACAATAACAGGTGAAGAGCTGGCAGCTTCTTTTTTCACAGGCTCCGGTGCCTGCCATGCCTCTGTATCCCCTGCACTTTGAGCCTCCCGGACATCAGTTCCTTCGCCATCATAAGAATCGGCCCTCTTTTCTTTCTTTTCTGGCCGGAAGCGAATCTCATCATCAGTCCATAGCTGGCCGTTTTCATGCGGGGAAAGCGGTTCAGGGCTGACCAATACTCTTTTTTGAGGAGCCTGTTGGCTTCCCCTGACCGCTTTCATCAAGGCGTTAAAAATATTGAATGCGATGATAATGACAATTAAAGTAATAATACCTTCCATGATAAGAAAGCCTCCTACTTATTTTCTATCATCTTCCTGTTGGCTTTCCTGGCCCAATTTACTGATATTCTGGCGCATGTCAGTGTCGGCCATAACATTCTTCAGCTGGTAATAATCCATTACACCGAGATTGCCCTCACGCAGCGCCTGGGCCAGAGCCTTGGGCACTTCCGCTTCAGCTTCGGTTACTTTCGCTCGCATCTCCTGGACGGAGGCAACCATCTCCTGTTCACGGGCAACAGCCATCGCGCGCCGTTCTTCAGCTTTTGCCTGGGCGATACGCTTATCTGCTTCGGCCTGATCTGTTTGCAGCTGGGCACCGATATTTTTACCGACGTCAACATCGGCAACATCAATAGATAATATTTCGTAAGCAGTACCTGAATCGAGTCCCTTGTTCAGAACGGTATTAGAAATTCGATCGGGGTTTTCGAGAACCACCTTGTGATTATCAGAAGAACCAATTGTGGTTACAATCCCTTCTCCGACCCTGGCAATAATTGTCTCTTCACCGGCTCCTCCAACAAGGCGGTCGATATTGGCCCTTACTGTGACTTTGGCCCGGGCTTTAACCTCGATCCCGTCCTTGGCCACGGCAGCCACAACCGGAGTTTCAATTACCTTGGGGTTAACACTCATCTGTACAGCCTGTAAAACGTCACGGCCGGCCAGATCTATTGCTGCAGCACGCTCAAATAGCAGTGGTATCTCAGCACGCTGGGCGGCAATCAAAGCATTAACAACCCGGTCAACATTACCCCCGGCCAGAAAATGTCCTTCAAGCTTGTTTACATTTAAATCAAGGCCTGCTTTAGTTGCTTTAATAAGCGGATTGACTATTTTTGCCGGGACAACACGCCTCAAACGCATCCCAATCAGGGCAAAGATCCCTACGGGAACACGTGCGGCCAGAGCTGAAATCCACAGGCCCAGGGGAATAAAACTAAAAATAACGACAACAACAATAATAATTAAGGCAACAAATAACAATGGTATAATAAGCTCAGTCATTAAGAAACCTCCTCATTTATTTTCTTTCGGGTCAGGGCGGCGTACAATCACCCGCACGCCTTCAACCTTTTCAACGACTACTGTTTCGCCAGCTGGAATAAAATCGCCACCGGTGACTACATCAATCCGACGCCCGTCAATCTTAGCCGTCCCGGAAGGCCGCAGAGAGGTAACGGCAATCCCTTCCATGCCGGCTAGATTACTTTGATCCAGAGGTGCAACATAACCTAAATCAGCAGTTTCTACTTCCGAAAGGATAATGTGGCGCAGCATTCCCCTTTGCGAAAAATATCGAAAAGCCAGGACGGAAAAAACAGCAGAGAGAACTACAGCAATTAACAGCATAACCATCCCGGTTTGCACCGAAACTGCAGCCAAAATAATCGATGCCAGGGTAGATATCAGCCCGGCAATGCCGAAAACCCCGAACCCTGGCATGATTGCTTCCACCAGCATCAGGGCAATACCGAAAACGAAGAGGATCAAAACCCAGTACTCCGCCATCCCGGCGGCAATATTGCCGCCAAAGTAGAGGGCAAAAGCAGCCATACTAAGGATTCCCGCTACACCGAAACCGGCTGAAATAACCTCAAGGACTAAACCGCCAATACCGATCATTAGCAGTATTGTTCCAATTACAGGGCTGGTGGTCCAACTGACCAGGGTATCAGTTACTCGTGATTCTATTGGGTGCAACTCTGCTCCGGCCATACCAATCACCTGCAGCAGCTCTGCACGATCGGCTACGGTACCTTCACTGTAACCAACTTCAAGAGCCCTGTTAGCTGTAAGGGTAAGTAAAACCCCTTCTTCGACCAGCCCGTCAATAGCGATTCCCCGACGAACCATTGCCGAAGCTATAAGGGGATCTCTGCCTCTTCGTTCAGCCATTCCTGCCATCTCTGCTTCCCAGAACGACAGCTCTTTCTCATCAATTTCACCCAAGCCGAGCAGTCGTGGTTCAGCAGCACCGATTGTACTTCCAGGAGTCATATAGATTTCATCTGCAGCCAGGGCCAGGAATGCGCCGGCTGAGATAGCATTTGGGCTGACAAATGCATAGATCGGCCTGTCATAGTTATCCATCAGTCGCCTGATCGCCTCGGCCGAGCTTATAAAACCACCCGGGGTGTCAAAATCGATAATTACTGCTGAGGCATTTATTCGCCGTGCTTCCTGAAAAGCGTACTCAACATAACTTTTTGTGCCCGGATCAATTGTTCCTGTAATCTCAATTACAGCAGCAATCTGATTTCCTGTTGATCCGCCTGCAAAAGGCATATAAATAAGCAATCCGGTAAAGAGGCAGATCATCCATATTAACAACCTTTTTTGCATGGACAAAACCAGACTCTCCTTAAATAAAAGCCCAGCCGTACAGGCCGGACTAATATTGCAGATTTTTTTCGACTATCTCCCGGACTAAGCCGCCATCGGCTTTGCCTTTAACGCGGGGCATAAGCAGGCTCATAACTTTACCCATCTCCTGGCTGGATTTAGCACCGCTCTCGGCAATTGCTTCTCGAACCATCCGGGCCAGCACATCTTCGGATAGTTGTTCAGGAAGATATCTACTGAGAATTTCTATTTCCCGCTTCAGATCGGTAACAAGATCCTGCCGGCCGGACCTTTCATAATCGCCCAAAGCTTCTTTCCTTCTTTTTACTTCCCGGGTAAGTACCGCCAACTCTTCCTGATCATCGAGAGGAGCGTTTTTAGCAATCGCACCATTCTGCAGCTCTGCCCGCAACATACGAATTACCGACAGGGAAAAACGATCTTTTGACCTCATTGCTTCTTTCTGATCCATAAAAAGCCTTTCGGCCATTTTATTCCCAGGCATAAGCAGCGCACCCCCGTATCAAGCTTAACGGCGTCTTTTACGTGCAGCCTCAGCTTTCTTTTTGCGACGTACGCTTGGCTTCTCGTAATGCTCACGCCGACGTGCTTCAGATAAAACGCCCGCACGGGCACATTGTTTTTTAAACCTTTTAAGAGCCTTATCCAGGGTCTCATTTTTGCCTATTTTAACTTCCGCCATAATTCTTCCCCCCTCTCCTTAAAACCAATCCCTGAGGGCTTTAGTTCAGTAACGTTAAACACCCCTGCCCTTAGCTATGGTTTGCAACAAAGGTCTTCCTCCCAGGAGGTGGAGGTGAAGGTGAAAAACGATCTGACCTGCATCTGCGCCGCAATTGATAACCACCCGGTATCCTTTCTTGTCCAGTTTAAAAGCCCTGGCAACTTCATTCGCTACCGAATGCATGTAACCAATCAAAGCCTCGTCATCCTTTTCGATATCCAGCAGAGTTGGAATATGCTTGCGCGGTACAACCAGAATATGAACGGGAGCAGCCGGATTAATATCTTTAAATGCAACGGCTATCTCATCTTCATATACTATATCTGCATCAAGCTCCCG
>PWUG01000394.1 GCA_003562605.1 Syntrophomonadaceae bacterium
AGGACATACCCGGAGGCTTCAGGAGCTATGCTCAAAAGTCGGGAAAGTGATGATGCTATCCGGGGAACAACTTTCGGCTCTAAATTTGCTGGCCCAGGTTCACAACCTGGGTAAAGTGGGCATTCCAGACGACATTTTGTTTAAAAAAGGCTGCCTGACAGATGACGAATGGATGGCCATCAAGCAACACCCGGAGAAAGGGTGTCGTATCGCCCTGGCTTCTTCAAATTTATCCGGCATCGCCGATCTGATCCTCAAACATCACGAGCACTGGGATGGAGGCGGTTACCCCCTCGGTATCAAGGGTGACGAAATCCCCATCGCGTGCCGCATTCTGTCGATTGCCGATGCTTATGACGCCATGACAAATGACCGCCCATATCGAAAAGCAATGAGCAGGCAAGAGGCAGTGACAGAACTTGAAAACTTTGCCGGTTCTCAATTCGATCCAGAATTAGTAAAAGTGTTTTTGTCAATCCTTGACCAGGACAGGTAACCAATAATATTAATAAGCCATTGTTATTATCCATCGTGAATTTTTAATTTTATTTCCGGAATAGGGTAACCGTCTCTGAGAACATTGATCTCCGTACGCATCCCCTGTAATCCCTTTTTCATAATTATTTCCAACTCACTGTATTCACCCTGCCGGTATTTAGTACTAAACCCGTCATCAAAGTATAAGCGGCAATAGCCATCTGTTCCGCTATAGCAGTGCGCTGTGAGTTTTCGAATCGGCTCATCTGTTTTTTTATTTAATCCGGAATCATTAAGAGGCAGAATTGTACCTGCCTTGACATAAAGAGGCAGTTTATCAAGTGGAGCTTCAGCAATAACATAACGCCCCCCCGAAAGTTTTTCCCCGGTCCAGTAGTCGTACCAGTCCCCGTCAGGCAGGTAGACCATGCGGTTTTTAATACCCGGCCTTACCACCGGGCAGACCATCAATCCTTCACCAAGCAGAAACTGATCATTTATATGATATGTATTAAGATCATCCTGGTAATGATAGAGCAGGGGACGGGCCACTGGGACGCCCGAATTAGCGCTTTCCTTCATCAAGTTATAAAAATAAGTTAAAAATTGATAGCGCAGGCAAATGTATTTGCGAACGATTTCAAGAACTTCTGCAGAAAACACCCATGGCTCCTGACGGGCCGAACCAATTTCGCTGTGGTTGCGAAAAAAGGGGATAAATGCGCCCAGCTGGGTCCAGCGGGCCAGCATTTCGCCATTGCAATCACCCCTGAATCCGCCTACATCTGCACCTACAAAAGAATATCCGCTTAAGCCTAAGTTTAATATCATCGGAATACTGCACTCCATGTGTTCCCAAAGACTTGAATTATCTCCTGTCCATAGAGCGCTGTACCGCTGACTACCGGCAAAGGCGGCCCGAGGCAGTACAAATGATCTTTTCTCCGGCTGGATAGCCTCCAATGCTTCCCGTGTTGCCCTGGTTTGTAATAGCCCATAAATATTATGTACTTCGGCATGGGGGACTTCGGTTCCATCATCAGACCGGTGCACGGCATCATCGGGAAGGGTTCCACTTCCCCGGGTAAAATCGGAAGGTTCGTTCATGTCGTTCCAAATACCTTCAACCCCGGATTCTAAAAGCTCGCGATAAAACTCCCCCCACCACTGCCGCACCTCTGTGCGCAGATAGTCCGGAAATGCAGCCGGCTTGGGCCATACTTCTCCCTGGTATACTTCTCCTGAGGGTTTGGTTACAAAATAGCCCTTTTCTTTACCCTGCTCAAACACCCTGTAACCTTCCTCAACTTTTACCCCGGGATTGATGATCACAACAACGCCAAAACCCATTTTCTTTAGTTTCTGCAAAACCTCTTTGAAATCTTTAAACCCATCCTTGTTGACGGTGAAAACCTTGTAAGCATCCATGTAATGGATGTCGAGATATAAAAAATCGCATGGCAAATCGTGCTTACGCAGCCCTTCAGCTACCGCCAGTAGCTCTTCCTGATTCTGATAGCTGTAACGGCTCTGATGATAGCCTAAAATCTGCCTGCGAGGCAGTGGAAGGGTTCCGGTCAGCAAACTGTAACCTTTCACAACATCAGCAAGATCTAGACCATAAATAAAATAGTAGTCAAGGTTCCCACCGTCAGCCTGAAAGCTGATTATTTCAGGATCACTCTTTGCAAAGTCGAAAGTAGTGCGGTAACTGTTATCAAAAAACAAACCATATGCCTTACCTGGGCAGGTGCCGATAAAGAAGGGAATAGCCGTATGCATCTCCTGAACCGCTGGATGGTGAAATTTGTGGTGCAGTAACACATCGCTGTTGTAGTTAATTGTTTTACTGCCTAACTGATTTAACCAGGAATACTTTTCACCGTTACCATAGATACCGTGTTCCCAAAGCTTTTTCTTTTCAATTTTGGTTTTCTGAAAAGAAACCATTAAATCTTCACTGAGGATACTTCCATAAAGATCGGATATTTTTACAGCCAGGGAATCACGATCAACATCTACTTTAAAAACACCTGCCTTCAACACACCATCATCTTCAAGAAATCCGTCAATACCAGTCGGCTCAGCAATCACCGCAACAGTGGATTTAGGAACTTCTTCATCCTTACTGTAAGCAAAACGTACAATATTATCATTGTAAAAAAGAATGTGCAGAAAGCCATTTTTTCCTCTGACAATATACCCTAAACCATCTTGCTTCATGATCATGGTGCTCCTTTCAGCGAATATCTTCGAGCCTGATGGCGGAAACAGAGGGGTAGATATAATCGGCCTCACCTACTCTTTCCTCGGGACCGATTCCAATAGTGCGCATGCCGGCCGCCCGGGCGGCAGTAATCCCCGCCTCAGCATCTTCTACCACAATGCAAAGCCCGGGGGTAACAGCCAGCTTTTCTGCTGCAAATAGAAAGAGATCCGGGGCAGGTTTTGTTTTTTCAACGCTGTTACCATCAGCGATTACATCAAAGAATGAGCCTATTCTAAGGCCTTCAATAACCTGTGGTGCATTTTTACTGGCTGACGCGAGAGCCAGCCGGAACTGCTTTGACCGGAGTTCCTGCAACAGAGGTAGTGCTCCGGGAAGCAAATCTTTCTCCGAAATAGATTTAATAAATGCCAGGTAATAGCTGTTTTTGCGATCCATGAATTCCCGCATCTTTTCTTCAGGCAGCTGCCGATCTTTCAATATGAGTTCGAGCGATGCCCTGCGGGATACACCACGGAGTTTTTCATTATCTTCCCTGTTAAAAGATATTCCTTCTTCATCAGCCAAACGTTTCCATGCCCTAAAATGATACTCGGAGGTATCAGTCAGTACCCCGTCAAGATCGAATATAAATGCCTTGATCTTTTCCTTATCTTTTCCAGGCCTTTGCATGACAGCGCTATAATTCTGCATAAAACAACTCTTTCCCGGTTTCTTTTTCAAAAAGGTGTACATTGTCCAATTCGAATTCAACCTTGAGTTTATCACCGATAAAGCCGGCCAAGACAACCACCCCTATAAACTTTTTAAAGGTTAAGATCTTGTAGCTTATAATCAATACTTTCCCCATTTGATAGAGTAACCTTTTCCCCACGATGTAAGAAACAAATATCTTCACCTTTTAACAACTTATAAGTAATGCTATTGCCTTTTACAAGTATTTCCAGCCAGCATTCTTTAAAAAATATTCTAAAACGGTATCCCTGCAGGTTTTGGGGCAGGTATGGGTTAAAACTCAGTTCACCTGTCTTGATACGCATTCCCGCAAAACCGTTGACAAGGCATTGCCAGGATCCGGCCATGTTGGCCATGTGTGCTCCGTAATGGGTAGCTTTCATAATATCATCCAAATCCAGCCTCGCCGATATCGAAAAAAAACGATAGGCGTCATCATAATAACCCAGTTCTGCTGAAACTATGCTAAAAATTGCGGGTGAAAGAGATGAATCGTGAGTTGTAATCGGTTCATAGTAGTCATAGTCACGCCGCTTTTGTTCCAAGGTAAAACGATCTCCTAAAAGGTAGTGAGCCAGGATTATATCCGGTTGTTTGCAAACCTGAAACCTGTAGATAACCAGTGGATGATAATAGAGCAACAGGGGGTAATTGCTTGTGGGCGTTGCCGCAAAATCCCAAACTTCTTTATCCAGAAAACCATCATCCTGGGGGTGTATCTGCATTGTTTCATCATAAGGTATATACATATATTCAGCTGCAAGGCGCCAGGCCTGCAGCTCTTCTTCCTGCAGTTGAATTTTCTCTGATAAGCTCCGGTATTCCTCCGGATAGCTTTGCTTTAAAAATTGGGCGGTTTCATAAGCAAAACGGAGGTGCCACTGAGCCATTAAATTTGTATAGCAATTATTATTAACCAGGGCGGTATATTCATCAGGTCCGGTTACCTCGTTAAAGCAAAAACGATTGCCTTTCCTGGGAACATAAGTGCCAAGATCTTCCCACAGGCGGGCAGTTTCAAAAATTATCTCTGCACCAT
>PWUG01000317.1 GCA_003562605.1 Syntrophomonadaceae bacterium
TTTCAACCTCAACAATGATTTCCTCTGGTGTAATAGGCAGATGTGGGGACATGGTTGGAACGTGAATTGATCCAGTGATTGCTGCTGTAATAATCACTTTTGACATGTTAACCACCCTTTCTTATGAATGTTAGTCTGAAGGCAAAATTTGTGAAAAGCCGATTTTCGTCACCCTTTGTTCATAAAATTAAAATGATCTGCAATATAAAATCTGGCTTTGGTAAATCTTCTTCATAGAAACTGTCGGTGGTAGCCTCATAAAACATGGCATATCCCTGAATTAAGGAATTAGAACCTGAATGATAGCACAAACATGTTGATATCTCATTGTTATGCCGCGAATGGTTAAAATCCGGTTAAATTATACTATAATCTAGCTATATCTTTTAACTGGGAGGTGTTAACATGGGTAGCGCACGATTCAAAGATTTCGGTCAACTCGAATTCTAGAGTGAACAGATATATAATGAGATGTCACCCAATTTGTTTTTGGAAGCTGCGGCTAAAAATATTGAATCTTCCTTTGAGGACCGCATCTGCGAGCCGTTTTATTCACATCTTGGCTAGCCAGCATGCTTATGCACCTTCGATGATGCTCAAGATCCGTTTCATACAAGCCTACTTAAACCTTTCTGATAGTCAACTGGAATATGGTCTGCGTTACAACCTAGCCTATTAAAAATTCGTCGGCATCCCTGCCAACTACAACAGCTTTGACCATTCCAGTCGGGAAGACTTTGACAGCCGCATCTCCGGGGAGGTTTACAAAGCCATCGTTTTTCATATTTTGGCCCAGATCTATGACCTTGGCCTTATCGGTTACGAAGATAAATGGATCATTGACGCCATCCACAGCTTGAGCCGGGCCACCCATCATACGCAGGCCAGTTTTATCCGGCAGAGCATCACCCAGCTTGCCTGTGCGTTAAAAAAAGCCGCTAAAACTGGACAAACGTGGTGAACAAAGATCTTAAGCTGACCGAGATTACTGATGAACGCTTGCACTACAAAGCAGCAGAAGAGAAGAAGTTGCAGTACTTCAGCCGCCTGGTAGGCACCGTCTTAGGACTTCTGGCCAGGGTGGACTATGACATCTCCCTCTAGCCCCCTAACTCATTTGGACAGATAGTCTTAATTTAGTAAAATATTTATGTAGGGGAGATCCAAAATGAGTGCACGGAGGAGATATTCAGTAGAGACGAAAATTTGGGTAATGAAAGAGGCATTAGAGACGGGTAATGGAGCGATTGTTGCCAAGAGGTACAATCTATCGGTGGGCATGGTCAACAGGTGGATCAGAGAGCACAAAAAATACGGGGATGCTGCATTTAAGGGCGGTGGTGAAAGTAACGGCAAGGCTGTGACTATAACGGGCAACGATTACCACAAGCTGGAAGAAGAAAATGACCACCTCAAGAAGGTATTGGGCGAAAAAAAACTTAGAAGTAGTGATACCGCGTGATTTGCTAAAAAAACAAAACCCTCACACTGGTTGACAAAGTAGCCATGGCCCACAAGTGGATTTGCCAGGAGTACAAGGTGATTCAGGTAGTCCGCATTTTGGGAATCAGCCGTTCTTGTTACTACTAGCACTGTCAATTGGTGGAAACCGAAATTTCTAACAATAGCAACTTATTAATCTCTAAACTGTTTATGAAAAAGCTCACCTTCCTAAAACTCAACATACAAAACAAAATAAAAACGAACCTTTTTCAACCAAGATATAAGTAACCTTGAAAAGCCCTTAAAAGGTTCGTCCTTTAAAACATTCGCTATTTATATTATTTTTGAATTTGTTATAGCTTATCATATCAAACGGGAATTGTCAATACTCTTAAGAATATTTAACCATTAGTGTTCCCACGAAAGAATTAACTGAGTTAGAGATGGCTGATAAGTTGAAATATTATTTAGTCATTCTCGTGAACTTGCACATAGCCTAAATTCAGCAGTGCAGTGCATGCATTCCCTGGCTGGCACAGGCACAATAACGTAAGTTTCTTCCGCCTACAACATAGCTGGCAGGGCAAGATTCTCCAAGCAGGCATACTCACCCAGGCCTTGGTAGGAGTAGGGGATACCCCCCACGGGGTCGACCTGGCCCCCCGGTCTTACAGGGGTCCCAATATTAGGGTGGTCAGTCCCCCCCGTCACGGCCAGTACATAATTTACCATTGCCTGCCAAGGGGGTTCCTGGTGCAAGCTTTAATGGTGTAGATTTTAAGTTATCCTTTTACGGCAAGGATAACTATTGCTCTGTATTGTATTGTGTTAAAACCTTGTCTGGAGCGGGGTTTGGAGTTGCTTAGAAGCATTCAGGGAGTAGTGCTCATGGTTGTAGGAACAATACTCTGCTCGCCAATGTTTGTCTTGGTTGGATCTTGCGAGCAGTTCTGAAAATTTTTTAAAATAATTAAGCCTTGGCTATACCCGCGCCTGTTTAAGCCAATATTTTGATTTGAACAAATAAAAGGGATTTACTATTTTGCAAGTAAGGTATGAATGATTAATTCAGTTCGCTTCGAAAAAAGACTTTTAGGAAAAGGGGTTCTTGTGAATGGGCTTGAGTTTGAAGTGTTTGAAGTGACTAAAGCAGCAGGAAGAATATGTCTGGAAAATAATAAACCCCGGAGTAAATTGTCCCTGGGGTTTATTATTGCGTAAGGATAATCGGAACAATATCACCTTTGTGCATATTTACACGGCTTGAATAAACAGGCTTATTGTTGATATTACAAAGTAGATGATAAAAGCAATAAAACAGTATCCCCAAATATCTTTGATCTTCAGACCTGCAATGCCCAGAACAGGTAATGCCCAGAACGGTTGGATCAAGTTTGTGCAAAGATCTCCGTACGTGTATGAATTCACTATCAGGTTGTTCGCCACACCTAATGCTTGGCCAGCTTCAACCAATATTGGCCCCTGGATCATCCACTGACCACCTGCAGAAGGCACAAAAAAGTTCACAAATGCCACACTTAGAAAAGAGAAGAACGGGAAAGTAATCGGTGTCGAGAAGCCAACGATCCAATTAGCGATAATCATGATCAGCCCAGAACCTGCCATCATACCCATAATGCCCGCATAAAAAGGAAATTGGAGAATAACTCCGTAAACCGCTCCTACAGATTTCGCCACTGCTCTTACATAATTTATAGGACGTTTATGCAATATTATTCCCAGGATTAGTAATATAAAGTTAACGATATTGATGTTTAAGTCCACGCCTTTTGTAGCAAAATGGTATATGATATAGATTAGCCCGGCAATTCCAATTAGCATGGAAATAATCCAGCTGTTCTCCAATGAAACTGCAATGCTTTTTTCTTCAACTGGACTTGTTTCTTCCGGTGGCTCGATTTGTGCCCGCAGTGCTGCTTTGTCCACCAGGTGCATTTCTTCTTTTCGGGTTGGCACCATATACCTGAAAGCCACAGCCATTAATACGATTATCAATACGATTGAGATTAACGTAATGGGTAAGAGTATGGTCTCGGTTACCGGAATCAAGCCGATCTTCTCTTCTAAAAAATGCGCCGGTGTATTAACCAGTAGGGGGGCGGTAATCGACAGTCCAAATATACCGCCCATGGCCCCAGAGTATGCAGCGGCAACTAGGATAGGAAAATCAACCTCATCCTGAACTAGGGCGATCTGTCTAGCAATAAGCGCACCCACAACTAGGCCGAACCCCCAGTTTAACCAGCCTGCTATTCCCGCTACAACAACAGTAGTAAAAACCGCTCCTGCTGCACTTTTAGGCATTTTGGAGATACCGGTGATTAAACCACCAATAAACTTGGTTTGAGCCAGACAATAGCCTGTAACAACAATCAGAACCATCTGCATAGAGAAAGCGAGAAAAGCCCAGAAACCATCTGCCCAATGTGTAATAAGCTGGAATGGCGTTTCCCTTGCAATCAGTAGGCCCATTAGAAATACAACAAATGTTAGTATAATGGCAAAGATAAACGCATCGGGGAGGTATCTTTCCATGCTCACTGTCAGACTTCTTGAAACTCGGCGGAGAATGTTGTCGTTTTTCACGACGCCCTTGGGGGCATCCATTTTACTCACCACCAATGCATGTTATTGTACCTCCGAATATACGAAACAGAAAGCTTTTTCCCACCCCCCCATAATTGATAGTAAATTCAGTGACTTGGTCTCAACACCTCCCTTAGAGTAGATAAAAAAGATTATTGCTTGTAGCAGCGAATTCTGACATTATTAATTGCATTTAGTAATTTACTTTATCTAAACCTTTTAACCCGAGGATCTCACGTGCGTCATTTGCAGAAGCTATTTCTAGCCCAAGCTCCCTAGCAACGCCACAAGCCTTGGCAACTTGTTCTGCGTTACTCTGTGCCAGTTTGCCCCGGCTAATATAGAGGCTGTCTTCCAGTCCTACCCGCATGTTGCCTCCCAAA
>PWUG01000091.1 GCA_003562605.1 Syntrophomonadaceae bacterium
ATTCCCTCCTTTTATCGTGCGGATCGTTGACTCTACCCTTTCAAATAATAGATCACAAACCGCTTATACCTGCAGACATCCCCCCTCTTATTTAAAACGGATAGAGTATTCTTTATAGCCAGAATTATATCATAGCGTTAAATGCTTGACAACATTCTAATTTTTCAGCTAAATCATCAATGACAGATTTTTAAACAATTGAATAACCAGCTGCGCCGTCAATAAAATAATGGAACTGTTAAAGGTTTTTTCTCACTTAAAGCGAAAAGAATAGCAGATATTTGTAATCGTGCGGATATAGGGCTAATTGCCGGTGAGAAAGCCGATCCGGTATCTCAGGAGGGTCTGGAATATAATGAATCGTAAATCGGATAAGTTACAACTTTTGACGGTCCCGCAGAAAATAACAAACGATGAATTTTGCTATCTCACAGGGAACGAATTTATCTCCCTGCCGCTAATCGATAATGCCGGCGGCATTGCTTCTGTAAATGTTTTACATTTAGGGCAGCGCGGTTTGCTCGAGTTTCTTGGAAGTGAAAACGAACCCTTATTATCCCCGTTATTAAGAATCAACGACAAGCCGGTTAAACTGGCGGGTATGCTAAACTGGCATTATCACCTGGACTGGCTGCCATCTTTTACCCTGGAGATTGAAAACGGTTTGATCCTGGAAGGTGAAATTATAGCTCCGCCGGGATTTAAGGGATTTTATTACAGCTTAAGTTTACAGAACAGCAGTGGCGAACCGGTTACAGTCCAACTGGGGTGGCAGGGATGCTGGGATACTTTTAACTTTATTATTTTTAACCGCCGCGAAGTTGAAGGAAAACGCCTTATGGCATACAACCACTGGACCAGAAGCTTAGTGCTGGAGGCATCGGCAGGCCCGCCCCTGGCGGCGCTGGCTTTCGCCTCAGAACCCGAAACGGAATGGCAGAAAGACGAAAAGAACGGCAGATACTCCCTGGTCCATGAACTGAAACTGGAACCGGGGGCCGGGTATGAAGCCGTGATCTACGCGGCAGTAAACCTGGAGTCCGACGGGGCCGGTACAACCGCTGTTGATTTGAGACGCCGCGGGTCGGCAGCGCTTAAAGAAGCCGCCTGCAGTTGGCTCGAAAACCGCCGCAGCAAATTGGACGATCTTGATTTGAGCGGCCTGCTGAACCGGAACCTCTTCTTCAGCTACTTCTATGCTTTGGCCAGATCCCTGGATAGTGAAGAGCTTGTGCCGGTTACTTCACGCAGCCCCCGCTATTACGTCAGCGCCGCTTTTTGGAGCCGGGACACACTTCTCTGGAGCTTCCCGGCGATCATGATGGCCGATAAAAGCATCGCCCGGGAACTTCTGATGGCAGTCTTCCAAAGACATATCGGCAATGCCGGCGATCATGCTCACTATATAAACGGTACGGTCCTCTATCCCGGCTTCGAGCTGGACCAGTTGGCCGCCTACTTTATAGCTCTCGAACATTATATTTTTCTGAGCGGCGAAGACAGGATAACGGAAGAAACAGTGATCCGTAAAGGTTTAAACATACTGGTTGAAAAAGCATTAGACAGCTTTGATCCGGAATCAGGGCTATACGGCACCTTCCTCGACCCTTCCGATGATCCGGTATCCTTCCCCTTTCTCACCTATAATAACGCCTTACTGCATCGCTCATTCAGTTTCCTGGCCAAGCTGCAGGAAGAAGAATGGTGGCAGCATAAAAGTGACTTTGCTATCCTGGCCCGGGAACTGCAGCAGGCTATTTACGAACACTGCACGGTAAAAGGCCCGTTCGGCATGATGTTCGCCTGGGCAGTAGACGGTAAAGGCCGTTTTTCCCTTTATGACAACCCGCCAGGCAGTCTGCAGCTGCTGGCCCATTACGGATTCTGCCTGGTCACAGATACAATCTTTAAAAACACCGTTCACTGGATACGTTCATCGAATAATAAGTATTATCACCAGGGCAGCTGCTTTGAAGAATCCGGTTCGCTTCATGCCGGCAATCCGTGGCCTCTTTCCGCCTGTAACGACCTTCTGGCCTGTAATGTCGGCGCTGTCGACTTTTTCAGGCGCACGGAGATGGATAACGGTTTCTTCTGTGAAACCGTCAACCCTGAGACAGGCCTTGTTTCGACCGGTGCCGCCTTTGCCTCGGCCGCAGGATTCCTTGCTTATGCATTGAAAAACAGGATGTCGGAAAGCGGGTGCCTTGGTCCCGGATAAATTGAAGGAGTTGATTACCGATGGTTAAGGTAAGGCAGCTGCCGCTGTGGGGTAAAATTATTTACGGTTCGGGGTCAGGCGGGTTCAGCCTAATCGACAGGGTGCTGATTACCTGGCTTTTTTACTATTATATTACCAGTCCCCTGGAGGGTGTCGAAGCCCTGATGCCGCCGTTTGCCTTCGGTGTAATCATGTTCCTGGGCCGTACTATTGACGCTATTGCCGACCCGGTTGTCGCCCGCTGGTCGGACAACCACAGCAGCCGCATGGGCCGGAGGATGCCCTTTATGCTTTTCAGTGGAATAGCTTACGCTGCAGTTTTCATAATGCTCTTCTACCCACCTGTGGCTGAAGCATCAGCGCTGAACAGCGTTTACCTGGCAGTCATGCTCGGGGCTTACTTCACTTTATTTACCGCTTATGTAGGGCCTTACTTAGCCCTGCTTCCGGAGCTTGCCCGTACTAACAGAGACCGGGTAGACCTGTCTACCTTCCGGGCTGTTTTCAGCCTCCTCGGGGTAGGTCTGGCCCTGATCGGCTCTGGGATCCTGATTGGAATGCTCGGCTTTCACGGCATGATCTGGACTATGGCCGCAATTGGTTTGGTACTGCTCTACCTGCCGATGTTGATCAAGGAAAAAAATTACGCCGATGCAAAACCAGCCACCCTAGGATTGCTCGATGCGCTCCGCACAACATTTAAAAACCGTGCCTTTGTTATATACCTGATCGGAAACGTCACTTTCTGGCTCGGTTTTAATATGATTACGATTAACCTTCCCCTCTATGTCACGGTCCTTCTGGGCGGAACCGAAGACGACACATCCATCTATTTCGGCCTTGTTTTTGTCATTGCCCTGATATTTTTCCCCCTGGTCAACCTCTCCTCCAAGAAGTACGGCCTGAAAGCGGTGATGATGTTTGCCCTGGTTACCTTTACAGTCCTGATGCCCCTCTTCTACTTCCTCGGACAACCAATGCTGGGGCTTTCACCGGAAATATTCGGCTATGTATTGATGGGCCTTGCCGGAATGCCCGTGGCGGTAATTTTAATCGTACCCGATGCCATTGTCGCCGCGGTTTCAGACCTGGAAGAGAAGCTTTCAGGCCAGCGGCGGGAGGCTATGTATTTCGGGGCACAGGGTTTTATATTAAAACTGGCTCTCGGTCTTTCCGCAATAATCACCGGATTCCTGCTGCAGTTCTTCGGCAGCAGCGTTGTCCAACCACTGGGCATCCAGCTGACCGGCCCGGTTTCGGCCTTTTTTGTCCTGGCCGGGGCAATCGTTTTTTCCCGCTACCCGGAAAAAGAAGTGCGGACCTTTGAGAAGCAGAATATTAGCGTTAATCAATAACCCTAAAATGTTTAAAGTGTCCGTATGACGTTAAAAGAGGTGGTAATAATGCCGGAAAACCCTGCCCTGGAGAGGGCGAGAAAGTACCTGGAGCAGTATAACCTGGAACTGGTTCCAAGGGAACATGAGAAAACAACGAAAACCTCTGCCGAGGCAGCAGAGGCTCTGAATGTCGAACTGGGCCAGATTGCCAAGTCGATACTATTTCGCTCCGGTGAAAAATACGGGCTCTTTGTTGCCGCCGGAGATGTAAAAATTTGCGATAAAAAGGTCAAGTCGCTTCTCGGTGGCGGCAGGGCGAAGATTGCCAAACCCGATGAAGTCGAAATTATCACCGGTTACCGGGTTGGCGGGGTCTGCCCCTTTGATATAGATGACAGCGTACCGATATACCTTGACGTTTCCATGCGGCGCTTCGATATCGTTTACACATCGGCAGGCACCCCCCACTCCCTGCTGCCGATTTCATTCGAACAGCTTAAAAAAGTAACTGGTGGTGCGGCCGTGGATATGGAGAAGGAGTAGGTTTAAAACTGGGATCTGCTGGACAGGAGTACAGGTCCCTTGTCCCTTATTTATACATGCCCGGGAAGTAGCGGCGGTAAAGAGCACGGTTGCTGTCGCGCCAGGGGGGGTTGGAGCGCAGATTATCAAGAGTCTCCAAATTGAGATCAGCCAGGGCAATCCCTTCCCTGTCAAAAGCTTCAACCTCAGCTAAAACCCCGTTCCCTGCGGGGGATAACTCGAGGGGAGCAAAGATTCCGGCCTTTCCTGTAAAAGTCAGCCCTGCAATACTACCGACCAGGGCGCTTTTAATACCGTAAATCGGACTTTCCTGCAGGCGCG
>PWUG01000021.1 GCA_003562605.1 Syntrophomonadaceae bacterium
CCCGATTTGTTACAGACAGCTACCTGGACAATTCCCTCCGGTCTTTCAAATTCTATAATTTCCAAAGTTTCAAATGCCTCAAGGAAGACTTCACGCAAAAAAGCAGTCGAATAGCGCCATCCCTGCTGGATGCTGCCCATCCTGGGTTCGTCATAACCCATCCAGAAAGAGGCTACCAGATTAGGAGTATAGGCAACCAGGTAAACGTCCTTCCAGTCGTCGGTAGTGCCGGTTTTAGCGGCTACAGGGCGGTCTATTTGCAGTGCCCTTCCAAGATACTTGGTAACAAAATCCTGAAGAATGTCGTTGACCAGAAATGCAGCCTGGGGGCTTAAGATTTGTTGAGGGTCTACCCTGTTTTCATATAAAATCTCGCCATTCCGGTCTTCAATCTTTTCCACTGTATGCAGGTTTACCCGGACTCCTTCGTTGGCCAGGACACTGTAAGCCTGGGCCATATCGATAGCGCTTACCCCGTTGGTAAAACCACCCAGGGTCAGACTTAAGTTATCAACTTCGCTGGGATGGAGGGTTGATATACCCATTTTCCGGGCATATTCGGCACCGACATTTGGACCAAGTTCTTCGAAGGCCCGGACTGCGGGTACGTTATAAGAGAAGTAAAGAGCCTCACGTGCCGGGATCATCCCCCTGAACCTGTAATCAAAGTTTTCGGGGAACCAGTTACCCCTGGGTCCGATATAGGGTGAATCATCCAATGTCGAACCGGCGCCTGCAAGGGTGCCTTCTTCAAAAGCAGGTCCATAGGTGATAATCGGCTTAATTGCTGAACCGGGCTGACGCAGGGCATTGAAACGAAGCACTTCATCCACATTTTTAAGGTAATCCCGCCCTCCGCCGAGAGCTTGAATCTTGCCGGTAGTGGGATCAGCTAGCACGATCGCCGCCTGGGGTTGGGGTACTCCACCTTCTTCATCGATCAGTTCCTGCAGCTGTGCCCGTGTCAGATCACGTCCGGAAGGCAGGGCGCTTATTGCTTCCCGTGCCTGCGGTATGTTCAAAAAGATAGTTGATGGATATAGTTCGCTACGGGCTAGAACCTCTTCAACATGACTTTGCATTGAAGGTTCCAGGGTTGTATAAACCCGCAGACCATCAGTGTAAATAGCCCGGTAAGCCTCTTCACGCGATCCGATTGTAGGCATAGCGCTTAATATGCGAATCAGTTCATTATGAACCACATAATCCACAAAATGCGGGTAAGGGTATTCCTGGCTTTTGGGTTGTGCGTAAATCAGTTGCTGGCTGAGGGCATGACGGTACTCGGCTTCACTGATAAATTCAAGCCTGTGCATGTTCGACAGGACTAAATTCATACGCCCTTTTGCAGCGGCTTCATTATCGATCGGGTTGTAGAAGTTTGGCGAGCGTATTGCCCCGGCCAGCATAGCTGCTTCAGCGATAGTTAAATCACCGACACTTTTGTTAAAATAAGTCTGGGCAGCAGCTTCTACGCCGTAAGCCCCATTACCAAAATATATCCGGTTTAAGTACAGTTCCAGAATTTCTTCTTTAGCGTAGTTGCGTTCGAGTTGAATGGCCAGCCAGATTTCTTGGATTTTACGTTCATAACTGGTTTCGGTAGTCAGAAAAGCGTTTTGAGCCAGCTGCTGTGTAATGGTGCTCGCTCCCTGGACGATCGTACCTGCCCGAAAGTTGGCATAAGCTGCACGGACACTGCCCACTATATCGAAACCGAAGTGGTGGTCGAATCGTTCGTCTTCGATAGCTATAAAGGCCCGCTGAACATGTTCAGGAATGTCCGTCAAACTGATAACAATACGGTTTTGCTCCTCGTGCAGGGCAGTTATTTCCTCGCCGTTGATATCATAGAGATAAGATGTTTCAACTGTGGCCAGCCGTGAAGGATCAAGCGCAGGCGCTTCATTAACATAATCAGCAACTACCTTTGCAGTGGCTGCACCACCAGCGAGCAAGAGAAGCAATAAAACAAGCAGCACTATTTTCAGCACTCTGCGTTTCTTACGGGGCCGCCTGATTTTATTTTTTGGTTTTGAATTCGTTTGTTGATCAAACGGTAACTTTTTTTGTGCCAATTCGGTGTCATCCTCCTCGAAATTATACAAAAATCATCTGTTCTGATTATAACATAACTGCACAATGTTTATAATTTTGAGTAACGAATCCCCACAAGTCCGATAACCTAATTATTTGTGACTTAAACCGATTAAGGGATATCCTTTTATTAGTTGATCATGTAAAATATTAATCAGTGAAATAAAATATACCTGAGTATGTGGTCTTGTCAAGGGAGGATTTGCAGATGAAAAGCCGGCAGCTAAAAAAAGACAATCTTAAAAAGGGAACTGATCTTGAGGCATTTTTCTATCCAAATTCGATTGCTGTTATAGGGGCAAGTCAGAATCCGTTAAAGCCCAATGGTATTCCCCTGTATCTTCTCAATATGTTCAGTTATAAAGGGGATTTATACCCGGTTAATCCAAAATATGATCGGGTCGGGGGATTAAAATGTTACCGGTCTATTCTCGATATTGATGCGCCTGTCGATCTGGCAATTGTCGGTGTTGCTGAAGCACAGACTATGACTGTTTTGAAGGAGTGCGCGGATAAAAAGGTCAGGTCAGTAATTATCTTTACTTCAGGCTTTGCAGAAATTGGCGAAGAAGGGCGCACAAAACAGGCTGAAATGAAAATAATTGCTGAAAAAAGCGGCATGCGTATACTCGGTCCAAACTGTTTGGGCGTAATGAATTATTACAACGGCTGCATGGCCAGTTTCTTTTATAATGAGGAAATAAAGGATCTGGTTCATCCAAAAACACTTTCTTTCATTACACAGAGCGGTGGTTTGGGTGGGATTATCTACCAGATGGTTGTTCAGCTGTCAATTGGTTTTAATTATTTTGTCAGTACCGGTAATGAGGCGGATGTATCTTTTGCGGAAGTGCTTGACTACCTTGTCAAACGTGACGAAGTTTCGATAGTTGCCGGTTATCTTGAAGGTTTGCAGGGGGACGGCAGACTCATGATTGAAGCGTGCCGCAATGCCCTCGAAAAAGGAAAGCTCGTTACGATGTTAAAAGTAGGGCGCACCGCCAGTGGGGCTGCTGCCGCAGCTTCGCATACCGGAGCACTTGTCGGTACAGATGAAGTATACGATGGTATCTTTAAACAATTTAGCGTGCCGCGTGCCGATGATGTCGAGCAGATGAACGCCCTAATCACTCTTTATGCTGCAGGCCGTTTGCCTGCCGGTAAAAGGATGGCTGTTATTACAATTTCCGGTGGCGGTGGTGTTGTGGTAGCAGATAAATGTCCGGAATATGGCTTGGAAGTCGTAAGCCTTACCGAGACTACCCAGCAGAGCCTGAGAGAATTTTTCCCGTCTTTCGGTGCTGTACGGAATCCTGTGGATTTAACCTCGCAGTTGTTTTTGGATACAAAACTTTCCCAGAGGGCACTGCGCCTGGTTATGCAGGATCCGAAAATTGATGTTGCCGGGTTTTTCTACAACCTTGAAATGCCTGACCCGGAGGCCAGCAAAAAAATAATCGAGGTATATAAAGAAATAGATAAACCACTGATAGTATTTACCTGGCCGACCGGGCAGGATTACGCTCTGGAAGCGAAAAATAACCTTGTTCAGGCAGGTGTTCCGGTTATTGAACATATCCCGAGTGGTCTCTGGGCCATAAGCGCTTTAGCTGATTGGGTTAAAAAGGCGAAAGAACCTTTTCTTTATCCTGTATATAAAGACGGAGCGGAAAAAAAGAAAGCCCTGGAGCAGCTTGCCGGGCTTCGGAAAGAACAGGGCAGCGCCATAACTGAATGGCGTTCAAAACTTGTACTTGATGCCTACGACATTCCTATAACAAGGGAATTATTGGCTGAAACGGCTGAAGAAGCAGTGAAGGCAGCTGGAGAGATCGGTTATCCGGTTGTTTTAAAATTAATGTCGCCAGACCTGCTGCATAAAACTGATGTTGGGGGAGTAGTTTTAAATATTACCGGCCCGGATGAAGTTGAAAAAGCTTTTCATCATATTTTAGAGCGGGCAAATAAAAGCAATCCGGCAGCAGTCATTGAAGGGGTCCTGGTCCAGGAAATGCTGGGCCAGGGGCTCGAAGGGATTATCGGCATTAAGAAAGATTCGGTATTCGGGCCGGCTGTAGTCTTTGGCCTTGGTGGGATATTTGTCGAAGTTTTAAAAGACGCTGCCATAAGGGTCGCACCCCTGTGTGAAGAAGATGCAAGGGAGATGATTGATGAAATCAAGGGCAAAGCTCTTTTTAAGGGAGTTAGAGGGCGCCCGCCGGTGGATATTGATGCAATTGTAGATATATTGATGAAAGTATCGCGCCTGGCCATTGAGCTGGAAGACTCAGTTGACGAAATCGATATAAA
>PWUG01000199.1 GCA_003562605.1 Syntrophomonadaceae bacterium
GTTTGGTTAACAAACTCTGTAAAGCAGGTGATCATAATCAGGTTCGTAGCAGAAGGTTTGCTGATTTTTTTTCAGATATATTATTTCATTATTTTCGCAAGGATAATTATGTCCTGGTTTATGATGGGCGGGCAAGCCAACCCCACCCTGTCTGGCATATACCAGCTTCTTTACGGCGTTACCGAGCCTTTGCTGGCTCCTCTGCGTAAAGTCATCCCTTCCATAAGGATGGGGGCGGGGTACCTGGACCTTTCACCAATTGTTCTTTTGATCCTGGTCAGGGTTCTCCAGCAGATTATTTATCGTTACCTGTACTTTTAATCAGGAGAGTTGAATGTGACTAATAAGTCTCCCCTTACCGAAGGTGAAAAACAATGGTTACAGCACTTTCAACGCAAGTTGGAGGAACTGAGGGGCGTTAAAACTTTTAGCACTTCTTTTTTGGATCCCCGCCAGCTGGAGTTGGCCGAAGCGGCCCTGCGGCAAAGATCTGACCTGGCGTACACTGTATATGGCGGTTATCCTGAAGCGGAAAGAAACGCGCTTTATGTATACCCTGCCCAGCAGCAGTCTGCCCTGCCGTCAATCACCGCGGTTATGGTTAACTGGGCAGGGGATGATGGTGAACTTAGCCACCGCGATCTGCTCGGTGCGGTTTTGGCCCTGGGCCTGCGTCGCGACCAGGTTGGCGATATTATCATGCTGCAGGATGGTGGGGCGGCTATTTTGGTCACTGGTTCCAAAGTTGAATATGTTTGCGCCAACCTGACCCAGGTTGGCCATTTGACAGTTAGCTGCGCACTGGCAGAGCCGGAGCAACTGCCGCTGGCTAAAGATGACGGCAAGGAAATAAAGGGAACAGTTGCCAGCATGCGTGTAGATGCTCTATTATCGCTTGGCTTCGGTATTTCCAGGTCAAGAATCGTTCTGCTGGTTAAAGGAGGTGTTGTCAGGGTAAACTGGAGGCCGATCAAATCTCCTTCGGTGCTTTTGAAAGAAGGAGACCAGGTTTCATTGAAAGGCAGGGGACGCCTGTTAATAACTGCTGTGGAAGGCGAAACCCGCAAAGGTAGAATACGCGTAAAATTGAAAAAATATAGTTAATAGGGCAGGAAAAGTAGAGCCACTGTCGAAGATTTCCAAAGAAGTAATTTATTTTAGGCTCACAGGGAGGGCTAAAATTGACTATTACACCGATGGATATACAGAATAAAGAATTTGAACGAGCATTCCGCGGCTACGATATCGAAGATGGAGATGATTTTTTGGATCAGGTTGCCAAAGACCTCGAAATTCTTATAAGAGAAAATACCGAACTCAAAGATCAGGTTGGCCAGCTGCAGGATAAAAACAAGAACTACCAGAAGTTGGAAGATACTATGCATAATGCCATTCTTGTCGCCCAGGAAACTGCTGAAGAGGTAAAACTTAATGCCAAGCGGGAAGCCGACCTTATCAGGCGTGAAGCGGAAAGGGAATCGAATCAAATCGTTGAAGATGCCCGCTACCGCTCCACCAAAATCATGGGCGAGCAGGAGGAGCTCTTCAAACAGGCCCAGTTATTTAAAATGCGCTTCCGGTCATTTATTGAAGCACAGCTTGCCAACCTTGAAAGTGAGGATTGGATGGATGACCGGAAAAAAGAACAGTCAACCGGTGAGATGGAAAGCGAATTTGAACCGACAATGAATTTCGAGATAAAAGATGTAACCGATCTGGAAGAAGAACCGGAATTAGAGCCGGAACTGGAATATGAACCACAGCCGGATCACAGGCTTGGTCCGGATGACGATTACGACTCAGATCCCGAATTTTAGTATTGTTGCGATTACTAATATTGATTTAATCGGTTTAACGTGCTACAATTTGGGGCAAGTGCTGTGAACGGGACATTAATGCGGTCGTTTTGCTTACAAAGAGAGCCGGTTTAAGGTGAAAGTCCGGTTAAGCGGACCCGCTGTAAATCCCCCGGGAGCACCCGCGCCAAATCTCCACCGGGAGAAAGTAGACGCGGGCGGCAGCCGCCGTTACCGGCCTATGCAAAGAGGCCCCGCAGCCTGATCGCGCGGCCAGTAGGGTGGTACCACGGGAGAAAATCTCGTCCCTTAGGGGACGAGTTTTATTTTATCATGGAGGAGAATGATCATGGACTATAGGGACACGCTGAATTTACCCAAAACAGATTTTCCCATGCGTGCAAACCTGCCGAACCGCGAACCGGAGGTGCTTGAAGCCTGGGGGAAAATGGATATCAATACGCTGGCGCGGGAAAATAGAAAAGGGGCGCCGGTTTATATACTGCATGACGGGCCTCCCTACGCCAACGGTGATATTCATATGGGAACTGCTTTAAATAAGGTGCTCAAGGATATCATTAATAAATACAAGACAATGCGGGGTTTTGACTGCCCCTATGTGCCGGGTTGGGATACGCACGGACTGCCGATTGAGCACCAGATCATCAAAACTAAAAAAATTAATCGGAAAGAAATCTCGGATCTTGAATTTCGCGGAATGTGCCGTGATTATGCCTTGAAATATATTGATATTCAGAGAGAGCAATTTAAGCGCCTGGGTGTCCGCGGCGATTGGGATAATCCTTACCTGACCCTGAATCCTGAATTTGAAGGGCGCCAGATCAAGGTTTTCGGAACGATGGCTGAAAGGGGCTATATCTACAAGGGTATGCGTCCCGTATATTGGTGTGCAAACTGTGAAACAGCCCTGGCTGAAGCAGAGATCGAATATGGCAATAAGGTATCTGAATCTATTTATGTCAAGTTTCCCCTGGTCGACGATCTCGGCCTCCTTGGCGGCACTGAAAACCGCTACTGCCTGATCTGGACTACTACCGCCTGGACAATTCCGGCCAACCTGGCTATCGCCCTGCACCCGGACCTGGATTACGTTCTTGCTGATGCCGGCTCAGAGCAGTATCTTCTGGCTGAAGCTTTGCTCGAAGAAGTCTCCGGCCTTGCAGGGGCCGAAAAACCCTGGACGGTGCTAAAGCGTTTTAAAGGCGTTGAACTGGTCGGTATGCGCTGCAAGCATCCTCTTTACGACCGTGAATCAATTCTGCTTAACGGTGACCATGTAACCCTGGAACAGGGCACCGGCTGCGTGCACATTGCCCCCGGTCATGGCCATGAAGACTTTGCGATTGGGCAGGCCAACGACCTGCCGATTTTAAGCCCCATCGATGACAGCGGTTTTTTTACCGATGAAGCCGGCCAATATTCCGGTATGCGCTATGATCAGGGTGGAAAAGCAGTAACTGAAGATCTGAGAAAGAGCGGAGCGCTGATGAAGGCGTCTGACTTTGAGCACCAGTATCCCAATTGTTGGCGCTGCAAACAGCCGGTTCTTTACCGTGCGACCGAGCAATGGTTCGCTTCGATAGATGGCTTCAGACGGGAAGCGCTCGAAGCGATCGAAAAAGTTAACTGGACCCCTTCCTGGGGTAAAGAGCGGATCTATAACATGATTTCCGAAAGACAGGATTGGTGTATTTCCCGCCAGAGAGTCTGGGGGGTACCGATACCAATATTTTACTGCATGGGTTGCAATGGCCCGGTAATTAACAAACAGACAATCGAAGCGGTGAGTGACCTTTTCAGCCGCGAAGGTTCAGATGCCTGGTTCGCCCGGGAAGCGTCTGAAATCCTGCCCGCTGATTTCAATTGTCCCGAGTGCGGTTTTGGCGAATTCCGCAAAGAAAAAGATACGATGGACGTCTGGTTCGATTCCGGCTCCAGCCACGCAGCGGTCCTGGAAACACGTCCGGAACTGCGCTGGCCGGCTGATCTTTATCTCGAAGGCAGTGATCAATACCGCGGCTGGTTCCACTCGTCACTGCTGACGTCAGTGGCCTCAAAAGGTGAACCGCCCTATGATGCCGTACTCAGCCACGGTTGGGTTGTCGACGGTGAAGGCAAGAAAATGTCTAAATCACTCGGTAATGTCATAGCCCCCGAGCAGATTATCAAGCGGTTTGGAGCCGATATCCTGCGGCTCTGGGTTTCATCGGCCGACTTTACCAGTGATATTCACCTTTCCGAGGATATTCTCAAACAACTGATCGAAGTGTACCGTAAAATTCGCAACACTACCCGTTTCCTGTTGGGCAGCTGTTCCGATTTTGATCCCGATACGCAGTCTGTCCCATACGATTCGATGGAAGAGATCGATCGCTGGGCCTTGTTCAAGCTGAACAACCTGGTTGAAAAAGTGACAAGGGCTTATGAAAAATATGAATATCACCAGTTTTTCCATGCTATTCATAATTTCTGTGTCGTTGATATGAGCAACTTTTATCTTGATGTCATCAAAGACAGGCTTTATTGTTCGGCACCCGGAGATCCGGCCCGCCGATCAGCCCAGACGGCTTTAATGAA
>PWUG01000378.1 GCA_003562605.1 Syntrophomonadaceae bacterium
AAAGATTACCAGAAATATTTCTTTAGAAACAGGGAATGGATTAAAAAGGTTTTATCTCTTTCTGGAGAATGGGGCGAGAACATTGAGGATCTTCATACCTATTTCAGGGAAACCGGGAGTGGTGAGTTTGGTCGGTACTGGGCTTTTAAATGGAACAGCCGTAGTCTAAACAACGAGCTCGTCGGGGTTGCCAACCCCGACGCTATTCGTATTGAAGATCTGGTTGGATATGAAGATCAACAGGAACAAATCATTCGCAATACAAGCCAGTTTGTAAACGGGTTTACTGCAAATAATATACTGCTTTACGGTGACAGGGGTACCGGCAAGTCATCGACAATCAAGAGTCTTATTCATATTTTTGGCCACAAAGGATTAAGAATCATAGAGGTTTCGAAACATGATTTACTGAGCCTGCACGCAATTATTCAAAAAGTTGAAGGCCGGGCCCAGAAGTTTATCTTGTTTATAGATGATCTTTCTTTCGAAGAAAGTGAGACAGAGTATAAGGACCTGAAAGCAATTCTGGAGGGCAGTATTGAAAAACCTCCGGATAATGTTCTGGTTTATGCGACATCGAACAGAAGGAATCTGGTTAGGGAATTTTTCAGGGACAGGGATATGGACGAAGTCAGCAGCCAGGATACATACCAGGAGAAGCTTTCCCTGGCAGATCGTTTCGGTATAAAACTTGTATTTCCCACACCCGATAAATTGGGATTCCTGAAAACTGTTGAAGATATTGCCCGAAAAAACGGTGTAACCATGGAAAAGTCTAAATTACAAAGCCTGGCCCTGGAATGGGTAATGTGGCACAATTCCCGATCGGGCAGAACTGCAAGACAGTTCGTGAATGACCTCAGGGGAAGGCTGGATTTGGAAAGTTAAGAGATGCTATCCTCCGGCTGCCGGTGGGAATAGATTTATCACGGCCCCATCACCTAAAACAGTATTTAAACCCTGCAGCTGCTTAATATTGCGACCGTTCACAAGCACAACCAGGCCGACGATCTTTTCATCTTCCATAAGCGTTATTTGACCGCCGGCGGTATTAAACTTTTCCGGCATTTTATGCTCACGGCGCAGAATATGCAGCAGCTGATGCACGTTTGTCCCTTCGGGAACATCCAGGACAGCTTCTTTATAACCGAGGACCTGCCTGAGAAACAGGTAAGGTTTAACCACAACTTTCAATCGGGAACACCTCCGATAAAAGCAAGGGCCAGCTTTTTATGGTAATTTATTTCATCATTAAAGGAGCTATTCCCTGGATAACTTCTCTATTTCTTCCTCCCGCAGCTGTTTTTTAAAAATCTTTTCGGTTACTGTGAAGGGCAAATGATCACGGAATTCGATATTACGTGGTACTGCGTAAGAGGCGCATTTGTCCCGGCAAAATTCGATGATTTGGTCGGAAGTAACTTTTCCGCGATATTCTTCTTTGAGAACGATAAAGGCTTTGATTCTCTCACTGCCTTCGCGCTCGGGATCCGGAACACCGATTGCCGCCGCCATGGCGACTGCGGGATGCTGGTGCAGGATATCGTCAATAGTGCTGGTATAGACCTTGTAACCGGAAATATTGGCCATATCTTTTATTCGGTCAACAATGTAGAAGTACCCATCCTCATCCATGCGGGCTATGTCCCCGGTTGGCAGCCAGCCGTCGATCAATCCTGCGCCTTCATCAGGCCAGTAGCCTTTCATTACCTGAGGGCCTTTAATATAAATGTGACCAGGCTCGCCGGGTGGACTCTCTTTCCCGCTGTCTTCATCAATCAGTTTGACATCTGTATCCGGTATGGGTAAGCCGATGCTGTATTTCTGCTTGGCAACAAACCCCATGATCTTGGAAAACCCTGTCAAGTCAATATGTGTCAGGGGGCCGGTTTCTGTTAGGCCGTAACCTTCAGAAATCGGCATTTTTATTTTCTCCGATATACTTTCTCTTACATCCTGTGGCAAATGTGAGGCTCCGGAAATAATCTGAACAGGTAAGCGTGGCAGGTCTTTTTCCCGCAGCTTCATAAGCTGAGTGGGCACAAGTGCTGTCATGAAAGGACGATTTTCGATCAGCATCCTGGCAATATAGTCAATTTCGCGCGGATCCTGGACCAGAATCAGTCGCAGGGCCCAGTATATACCGAACAGGGCAGCTGCATCGCCGTAAGAGTGGAACAGAGGTACACCAATTAAAATTGACGCTTTGCCGCGTATAGATTTTTCAAGTTTGGCCATGGCCCAGGGCATAGCCTGCATTACATTGGCATAGCGGTTAAAATGGGTCAGCATAACACCTTTTGGAACACCGGTTGCGCCTCCCGTAAAAGCCAGGTAGGCCAGATCTTCCCGGGGGTTTATTTCTACCAGGGGCGGTTTCGGTTCATGGCTATTGATCAATTCTCTAAAACTTTCTGCTCCGGCTGTTACCGAAATTTGTTCCGGTTCATTGGGAGTATAGTCAAGCAGGGAAGTTACAATGATCTGCCTGAGTTTTGTTCTCGATTTGATTGAATTGATCTTTTCCAGTTGTTCTGCCAGGCATATGACCGTTTCTGTTCCCGATTCGCCTATTTCATACTCCAGCTCCCGCTCTTTATGCAGTATGCTGCAGGGAACATGTATGGCGCCTGTTTTAAGGATGGCATAGTTGGCGATAATATACTGGGGGCAGGTCGGCAGGATAGTTGCCACCCTGTCACCTTTTTTTACTCCACGCTCGGCCAATGCGCATGCCAGGCTGTCGGCAAACTGTTTCAGCTCACCGTAGCTTATACGCAGCCCAAAGTATTCGATAGCAGCAGAACGCGGATATTTTTCTGCCGAATAATCGAGCATGGAAAATAGTGGCAGTTCCGGATAAGGTTCCAGGCTATGATCCAGTTTAAATGGCCCGATTTTATAACTTTTCAACCATGGCCTTTTCTCTTCCATGTTAATCAAGGATGAACCCTCCTTTATCAGCTCCAGATTTCCTTTATAACCTCTTCCAGGCCGAGCTCGCTAAGTTTATCAGGAGCTGGTTTTCCGGTCTCTTTATCCCAACTGCGCAAATAATAGTATTTGTCCAGGAGAATGGGCAGTTCGTTCACGTGCCCTTCAGCCGGACCTTCGGGGAGAGGTTCTTCCAGCAGCCGCTTCGGTAATGTATCTCCGGCTGCTGTCATCCCTTCCCTGTTGCTGAAAGCGCGGGCCAGGTTATAAACCCTTTCTCCTGCCTGTTTATATTCATCAGTGCTTAAATCCCAACCGGTGACCAGGTTGACAAGCTTCACCCAGTCATCAGCGTTCAGGCACAGACCCATAAATTTACAGGCACCGACGCAGTCAAAAGTAGTGAGCATATCTTCAAGATCGATAGCTACGTTAACTTCCTCGGGATCGGCAACAAAGGGATCTTTAATTTCACTTTCGTCAATAATCAGAAAGGGAGAATCGACAAAAGTTGGGCCCTGAACATAAGCGGTAATATGATCTCCACCCCGGTTAGCCGTGGCGTAGGACAACCCGGTCATCTGCACGGCGCGGCTGTCGTATGCCGGAAGTTCGAGACCCTTTACATGCATGGCAAAATCTTTGCTTCCCTGGCCCAGTTTTTCGGACATCCGCATCGTACCCTCGGCAAGCAGATCACCAATTCCTTCCCGGCGAGCGATCAGGTGTACCAGGTCAACAATAATATCAGGGTCGCCGAAGTTTATGGCAATTCCGCCGGTATCCGAATCGGTCAGAATGCCTTTTTCGTAGCATTCCATGGCGAAAGCAATAGTACTTCCGGCTGATATGGTATCGATGCCATAATCGTTGCAGAGATAACCGGCCATGGTTATTGCTTCCAGGTCGTTGATGAAGCACATACCGCCGAAGGTGCCAACTGTTTCGTATTCCGGCCCTTCACCTTTATGACCGGCATATTTACCTTTGCTGATCTCTGTGCCGCGCCCGCATTCAATCGGACAGGCGAAGCAGGTAATGTTTTTGGTAAGTATGTTATCTGATATAGCCGGTCCGTTTATGTCATCAGAATGTTCGAAAACTCCACTCTGCCAGTTTCGGGTTGGGAAGCCGCCGCGGACGCTGACTAGATCGAGAACAACGCTTGTCCCGAAAGCCTGCATTGCCATTTTTAGCATAGCTTCATCCAATAACTCGTATTGTTTCTTGGAGTGGACTTTAAATTCCTCCGGTTTACTGACAGGAGTCTGGATACTGCCCCGGACAGCTATAGCCTTCAGGTTTTTCGAGCCCATTACAGCACCAAGGCCACAGCGTCCGGCAGCACGGCCTAAATCATTCATTATTGCCGCATAGGTAACCTGTTTTTCACCGGCCGGCCCGATGCAGGCAACATTGAACTTTTTACCCAGTTCTTCTTTGAGGAGAGCGGTTGT
>PWUG01000416.1 GCA_003562605.1 Syntrophomonadaceae bacterium
CGGCTTCTTTGGCAAGGTAATCGATAACCTTCCCTTTTCCCTCATCGCCCCATTGGGCCCCGACCACAGCCAGGCTCTTTGTTTTTTTCAAATCAATACCACCCATCATTGACTAATTTTTTTCTTAAGAAGCTGATTCAATTCTCCAGGATCCGCTCTTCCGCCAGTTAGTGCCATTACCCTGCCGACCAGATAAGCGATAGCTTTATCTTTGCCCTGGCGGTAGTTTTCAACTGCGTCAGGATTTTCCGCAATAACCCGATCCACTAAGGGTATAAGTTTTTCCTTCCCAGAAATCCGTTTCAAACCTTTTTCCCTGACCAGTGCTTTAGGGCTTTTACCACTTTTAACCATTTCAGTGAGCAACTCTTTTGCTACCGGGCGGTTTATTTCACCTTTATCAAGCAGGGCAAGCAATTCAACAAGCTGTTTCGGTTGAATTTCTTCAGCTGATTTGCCGCTTTCGCGAATCTGGTAAAGCAGGTCACCCTGTACCCATTTGGCCAGGCTGCGGTAATCCTTATATTTTTCGGCTGACGCTTCAAAAAAATCACCAATTGCCCTGTTTTCGGTAAACAGAGCCGCTTCCTTGCGCTCAAGCCCGTATTGCTCCATTAAGCGAGCCCGGCGCTGTCGGGGCAGCTCCGGAAGTGAAGCTTGAATTTTTTCAATATAAGAACCCTCGAGAATAAGCGGCAGAAGATCGGGTTCGGGGAAATAACGGTAGTCAGATGATCCTTCTTTGCTGCGCAAAGGAATGGTTTCTTTTTTCTCTTCGTCCCAGTGACAGGTTTCCTGGTTAACCGAACCGCCTGCAGAAAGCACTGATTCCTGCCTTTTTGCTTCGTAATTCAAGGCCATCTCAACAGCACGGAACGAGTTCATATTTTTCACTTCAGCCTTGGTGCCCAACCCGGTGGCACCGATCGGGCGAAGCGATATATTCGCATCGCAGCGCAGCGAACCTTCTTCCATTTTGCAGTCTGAAGCACCGGAATAAAGCAGGAGTGAGCGAAGATCCTCCAGGAAAAGACGAGCTTCGCGGCCGGAGCGGATATCGGGAGCCGTTACTATTTCCAGAAGTGGAATTCCGGCCCGATTGTAGTCTACAAGGGAATAATCGGAACCCATAATAGAATCCCCGGCGTGGATCAGTTTGCCGGCTTCCTCTTCCAGGTGGACCCTTTCCAGGTTAATTTTCTTAACAGATCCTTCAAATTCAATTTCAAGGTAACCACCTTCAGCCAATGGCTGATCATACTGCGAAATCTGGTAGGCTTTCGGCAGATCGGGATAATAATAATTTTTGCGGTCAAAACGGCTCTTATAACTGACATTGCTTTTCAGGACCAGGGCCGCCGTTACAGCCAGTTCAATAGCCCGGCGGTTGAAAACAGGTAACGTGCCCGGCAGTCCGAGACAGATCGGGCAGCAATTTGCGTTTGGCTCCCTGCCGAAAACAGTGCTGCAGCCACAAAAAAGCTTAGATTTGGTTTGCAATTCAAGGTGTATTTCCAGGCCGATAATGACTTCATAACGCATTTTTAAAGTTCCCCTCCTTCAGGAAGCTTCACACGCGGGCGAAGCGGAAGAGGATCGCGTTTCATTTCCAGGAAAGCGGCAACCTTCAGTAACAGCCCTTCTTGAGAAGGAGATGATGTCATCTGCATACCCATCGGCAGCCCACAGGTGTGCATGCCGCTTGGCACAGAGAGCGATGGAACTCCGGCCAGGGCATCGGTAATATTGCAGATATCTGAAAGATACATTTGCAGGGGGTCGTCAATTTTTTCACCGATATTAAAAGCAGGTGTCGGGGTGGTTGCTCCAACCAACAAATCAAAACGCTTGAAGGCCGCTTCAAAGTCACGGCGGATAAGGGTTCGCACCTTCATGGCCTGCAAGTAATAGGCATCATAATATCCGGCGCTTAAGGCATAAGTTCCGATCATGATCCTGCGCTTAACTTCAGGACCAAACCCTTTTCCCCTGCTCTGGCTGAACATAGTTTCAATATTTTTACCACCGGCATTATAGCCGTAACGGACACCGTCATAACGGCCTAAATTTGAACTTGCTTCCGATGGAGCAATCAGGTAATATGCTCCAAGACCATAATCTGTGAGAGGCAGGGATACTTCATCGACTTCTGCGCCATGCTCCTCAAGCAGAGCAACCAATTTCATTACAGCTGCAGTTATTTCAGGGTCAAATCCATCGGCAAGGTTCTGCCTAATCACCCCTATTTTCAAGTTTTTCATGTCTTTTTTAGGTTCGTCAAAGTAATCGGGGACTGCTTCAGGAAGAGAAGTCGAGTCAAGGGGATCGTAACCGGCCACAACTCTCATCAACAGGGCGCTGTCAAGAGCTGTAAGCGAAAAAGGCCCAATTTGATCCAAGGATGAAGCAAAAGCAATTAAGCCGTAACGGGAAACCCTTCCATAAGTAGGCCTTAAACCTGTCAGGCCGCAGAAGGAAGCCGGCTGGCGGATTGAACCCCCGGTGTCAGAACCAAGCGCCAGGGGCGCCATTCCTGTAGAAACTGCTACCGCGGAACCGCCGCTGGAACCTCCCGGAACTTTATCTAAATTCCACGGGTTGCGGGTAGTGAAAAAAGCTGAGTTTTCAGTAGACGAACCCATGGCGAACTCGTCCATATTTGTTTTTCCGAGCAGGGGCATCCCGGCCCGTTTTAACGCTTCGACGACCGTAGCATCATAAGGGGGAATAAAATTTTCAAGGATACGGGAAGCGCAGGTAGTCCTTAAACCGTTGGTGCACATATTATCTTTAATTGCTATCGGCACGCCGGCCAGGGGATGTAGCTCTTCTCCACGCAGCCTTTTACGGTCTACGCCGGCTGCTGTTTCAAGAGCCATCACAGGTGTATGGGTAATAAAAGCTTTCACATAAGGTTCAACCAGTTCGATGCGATCCAAAAAGCTCTGGACAACTTCGACCGCACTGATCTCTTTTTCCTGGAGCATTTTGCTGAGATCTGCTGCTGTATTCTCATATAGTTCCATATTAGTCCTCATTTCAAACGACACAGGGACAAATAACTTAAGACGGTTTATACTTCGGCCTGTCCGGTGGCAGTGATGCTCGGAACACGGAAAAAATCCTTCTGACGGCGGGGTGCGTTTTGCAGCACCCTGTTCAGGGAAAGCGAGGGCCTGGTTACATCTTCACGCATAACTGCAGGAAGGTCTATAACATGTGATGTAGGTTCAATACCACCTGTGTCCAGCTCCTGAATCCGGCGGGCAGTCTCGAGAATATCGCTTAGCTGTCCGGCCATCTTCACTTTTTCTTCCGGTCCCAAGGTCAGGCGGGCAAGGCGGGCCACATAGTCAACTTCTTTATTAAAGTCAATGGCCATTTTTCAACCTCCAGTCATTCCAAATATATCCGAAAACAATAAACCGGCTTCCCTGAGCCGGTCTAAAAGTTAGAAAGAGCCTGGAAGGCAAAACGCAGGTTTCTTTTTCAATCCCGTTTTTAGCCGAAGGATCTTGTTTCTAACAATTATTTTTACTTTTAGTATCACAAAATTATTTTAATCTATCTGGGCTGCACAGTCAAGGTGAATAGTGTTTCGGTGTTACCGGTATTACCGAGCTGTGTTATAATCAGCATATGCAAAATGAAATAAATGAAACTGATTTTAGTTATTATGATCTTGCTGTTATCGGAGGAGGCCCTGCAGGAACACTTGCTGCTGCCCTGGCTGCCGAAACAGGCCTTTCTACAATAGTCTTGGAAAAAAAAAGATATCCCCGTAATAAAATCTGCGGGGGGTTTATCTCCGCACGAAGCATTTCCCTGCTGCCGAAAGATTTAAGGCTTTCTTCACTACCTTCGGAATCCATTTACCAGGTAAGTATAATAAAAAAGCGGCAGCCTTACATTTACAACAGTAAAACCCGTTTGGGAATGGTTATAGAGAGGGAACAGCTTGATCATCTGATGGCAAAATACGCACGCGGTAAGGGTGCAGTTATCATGGAAGGACAGACCCTGCAAACGATTAAGAGGACTGAAGATAAAAAAGAAAATTTCTGGCCCTACATACTTGAAACTGGGAATTCTGCCGGACCAAAATATAAGGCACGTTATGTGATCGCAGCAGATGGGGCAATGGGAGAGACAGCAATGCTTGCGGGGTTGAGGAGCAACAAAAAAGGCCCTGCCGGATGGGGCATGTCAAAAATTATTAAAGCAAGGTCTAATGTAGCGGAAACAGGTGCGGTCAAGTTTTATCCCCTGCCTTTTCTGGGCGGTATGGGCTGGTCCTTTAGCGGACCTGACTGGACAAACCATGGTGTCGGAGGTCTTTTCGGCAGGAAACTTTTATTAAAGGCTTATCACCGTATCTTTCCCGGGGATCCTGAATGTGCAAATCTTAATGCCTGGCCGCTTCCCTTTCTCGGCCCGTTGAAAAAAGCAGCCGCGGGTAACCTGCTTTTAACCGGAGATGCCGCAGGGCTGATCGATCCTTTTTCAGGGGAAGGCCTTTATAACTCTTTTAAAAGCTCCATCCTTGCTGTCAGGGCTATCACCGCTGCAGAAAAAAGCAACAGGGAGGCAGGGGAACTCTACAGCAAAATTTTTAAACAGCATTTCCGAAATGGCTTTACCGCCTCTCTTGTTGGGGCTTTTTTTTTGCACGGCCTTTCAATTACAAACCCATCAGCCCTGCCGCATGCAATGGCCGCCCTTATGGTGAACCGGCTGTGGTTTAACCGTGATATCGACGATTTCCCCCGGCAATTTTAACTCAACAGGTAGTGCTTATAGTACCGCCTTGTTTTAGATGATGTGAGCTTCGATAAAATCGTGGATTGAAAAGAGCTTGCTTCCCTGAAAGTAGAAACGGGGAACACGCTTGTTGACCGCACAGAGCAGTTCGTAGTTAATTGTACCAATTTTCTCTGCAGCCTCTTCTATCGTGACCTGCTCATTACCCTGCCGGCCATACAAAACCACTTCATCATTAAAACGCACTCCCGGAATATGGCTCACATCGGCCATGAGGTGATCCATGCAAACATTACCGACAACCGGGGCCCGCTGCCCCCTAATCAGGATCTGGCCCCTGTTAGATTGAAGCCGGCTGTAGCCATCGGCATAACCGATTGGTATGGTAGCAATAAGTGACTCCTCTGTAGTCCGGTATGTACAGCCATAACTGATCGCGGTGCCCGGGGGTACTTTTTTAACCAGAACCACCCTGCTTCTTAAGGTTAGGGCCGGAAACAGCTTTAAGCCTTTTTCCTCCAGCTCAGATGAGGGGTAATAACCGTACATCGCCAGTCCGAGACGAATCAGGTTATACCTTGCGGAAGGGTGGTTTATCGCGGCAGCACTGTTGGCCGCGTGAACCTGGGGAAAGGTAATCCTTTTTTCATGGCAGCGTCCAAGTATCCGGTTAAATAGCTTCAGCTGCCCACTGGTATATGTCTCATCTTTTTCTTCAGCAGCGGCAAGGTGGGTAAAAATCCCTTCAGTTACCAAGCCTGGAAGAAGGTTTATGCGGGAAACGACCTCGACCGCTTCTTCAGGCAGCAGACCGATCCGTCCCATACCTGTATCAATCTTTATATGAATTGGTATTGTAACCTCGTGCTCTACCGCCATCCGTGACAAATCAAGTGCTGTTTCAAAACCAAAAACAGTAGGGGTCAGCTTGTACTCTGCCAGTGACGAAAAATGGACCGGGTCGGTATAGCCGAGTAAAAGGATTGGCGCATCGATACCTGCCTGCCGCAAACTAATCGCTTCTTCGACAAAGGCCACAGCCAGGCTGGATGCCCCGGACTTAAGAGCGGTTTCGGCAACTGCTACCGCTCCGTGCCCATAGCCATCAGCTTTTACAACGGCCATAATCTGTGTCATCGGGCCGATCAGATGTCTGAACTGACTGACGTTTTGCGCTATATAATCTAAATTTATTTCCACCCAGGCAGGCCGGGCAGATAATACAGAGCTCACTGATATTTCCGCCTTCCTTATTGCTGCCTTGTCTCAATCGAGCAGGCGAATCATACTTGGATTCGGCTTAATGGCCGGCAAATTCATTACCTGGTCCAATGCTTTTTGGAAAGCCTCTTCCTTAGCAGTATGAGTTACAAGAACTATTTCTGCTGTGCTGCCGACGCGCCGTTTCTGAATCACCATATCGAGGCTGACCTGTTCATCGCCAAAAGCATTTGCCAGTGCGGCAAAAACACCGGGCCGATCATCAGCGAGAAAACGCAGGTAGAACCGGCTACTGAGATCTTTGATCGGCACATAAGATGCTTTTTGAGATGGGTTCCCGGCCAGGCCTCTGCTACAATGATAATGAATACAGCAAGCTGCTTCTGCAACATCGGCCAATACAGCAGTCGCAGTTGGTTTTGCTCCCGCACCCCGGCCGTAAAACATCACTTCTCCGATAGCATCGCCTTCGATAAAAATTGCGTTAAATTCATTTGCGACGACTGCAAGAGGATGATCCTTGGGCACCAGGGCAGGGTGGACTCTTAAAGCAAGACCATCAGGCAAGTTATCACCAATAGCGAGAAGTTTAATCACATAACCAATTTCCCGGGCATAAGCGATATCTTCATAGGTAACCCCGTTAATACCCTGAACGAAAACCCTGTCGGGATCAATACTGCGTCCGAAAGCGAGGCCGGCCAGGATTATTAGTTTATATGCGGCATCACGACCTTCGATATCGTTAGACGGATCGGCTTCGGCAAAGCCAAGTTCCCGAGCCTGCGAAAGCGCTTCCTCAAGGCTCAAGTTGTCCTGCGACATGCGGGTAAAGATATAATTGGTCGTGCCGTTCACAATTCCCACCAGGCGATTGATGCGATCAGCTATAAGGCTCTGTTTAAGGGGTCGAATCAGCGGTATGCCGCCGCCGACACTGGCTTCATAAAACACATTAAGGTTTTTGTCCCGGGCAAGAGCCAGAAGCTCTTCGCCGTGGGCAGCCATCAAATCTTTATTCGCTGTAACAACATATTTCCCGTTCTCGAGCGCCTGAGTAATAAAACTGCGGGCAGGTTCCAGGCCGCCAATTAATTCTATCACTATCTTAATCTCCGGGTCTTCCAGAACCTTAGCGGGATCAACGGTTATTTCGTTCTCAGAAAGCCCGGAAGCCCGCAACCGCTCAATATCGCGATCCAGCACCCGCTTCAAAACTAAGTTAATATTTATTTTTTCACTGATCCGGCTGCCGTTACTTTTCAGGAGAGCAGCGACACCACCGCCGATAGTCCCCATACCCAGCATGCCGATCTTTACCGTTTCTTTCCCCATTGACTTTTCCATTTCCCCTTCCTTATTCATAAATCTTTTCGTCAACCTGTTCGGCCTCGGCAGCATCAAACTCTATATCTCGTCCTTTAAACCCTTCCCTATCAAGTTCTTTGTAGTACTCATGCTGAATAATGAGATCCATAATTTCGTTAGTCCCGGTCCAGATCATAATCAAGCGGACATCGCGCAGCATTTTTTCAATTGGGTAGACATTTGAATAACCGATACCACCCATAATTTGCATTGCATTGTTTACAACTTTCCAAGCATTCTCAGTTGCCACTTTTTTAGCCTCGGAAACCAAACGTCTTGACCTGCCGGGCGGGTCACCGGAATCGACAGATCTGGCTGCGAGGTAAACTATGCCCCTCGCTGTGTCGAGACAGGTTGCACTGTCGGCCACCTTGAAACTAACCGCCTGAAAGTTTTTAATATCCGTTCCGAAAGCTTTACGCCGCGTGCTGTAGCGGGCAGCCACGTCGAGTGCAGCCCGCCCCATCCCAATCGCACCCCCGGCGCTGGTCATCCGCTCGGGAATCATCATCTGGTAAAAAATTGCCGAACCATTGTTTTCTTCTCCCAAAATGTTTTCTGCAGGAACACGGACATCTTTGAAGACCAGGCGCCCTGTTCCTCCGCCGCGTGTGCCCATCAAACCGTAAAGGTATTCGACATTTATTTCAGGACAGCGATCAACAAGGAAAGCACTAATCGACTTGTGCGGCGGCCCATCGGGATCGGTCCGGGCATACACCATGAAATAATCGGCACCTTCAGCTCCGACTACAAAGCGCTTTTGGCCATTTATTATGTAGTGATCGCCTTCTTTTCTCGCTGTACAGGTTGCTCCAAAAAAATCTGATCCGCCGCGCGGTTCAGTTAAAGCTTCAGCAACTGTCATCCTGCCTTCGATAGCAGGACGCAAGTACTTTTCTTTGAGCAGTTCCGAACCAAATTTGTTAATAGCTTCTCCGACAATACTGACCAGCGAATAAAGACAGCCCAGCGATGTCCCGAGGACTCCCACTTCTTCCAGGGCAACAATTTCTGAAGTCCAGGGCATGCCCCGCCCGCCATATTTCTTTGGGAACCGCAAGCCGAGCAGACCACGTTTGGCAGCTTTCTCCAGGAATTCCCGCGGATAACGGACTTTATCTTCATCCATATCGCGTAAGAGCTGCCTGTCAATATCTTCCCTGACAAATGCACGCACTTCATCGCGCAAGGTTTTATCTTCCGCTGTCATCAGGCAATCGAGCATTTTTCCCCCTCCAAAAATATTTATATAGGCCTCAAACTTGTAAGAAAAGGATTGCCGGCTACCCTTTGATCACATGTCCCCAGGTATTGAAATGCTTCTTTGTAATTTGCCAGAATATCACGGGCCATATGACCGCGTCCCTCGGGGATAAGATCTCCTGCAAGGCCGTGCATAAAAGCACCGGCCCTGGCGGCATCCTCAGGTATAACTCCCTGGGCAATAAATGATGAAACAAGTCCGGTCAGCAGATCACCTGAGCCGGCCGTAGAAAGCGACGGGCTTCCCGTGGGATTAACAGATGCCCGCCCATCCGGAGTAGCAATAATTGTATTTGGCCCTTTCAACATTATGATACAATTCCATAAATTGGCATTCTTAAGGGCGGTTTCAAGGCGGCTGCTCTGCACTTCCCCGGCGGTTTTACCGATAAGGCGGGCCATTTCACCGGGGTGAGGAGTAATTACCGGCATGTGCCTGGCTGAGCGGAGCATATTCATCTTTTTACCCAGGGCTCCAAGCGCACCTGCATCGAAAACCATCGGTATTGGGCTAAGCTGGACCAGCTTATAAAGCAAATCTGAGGTTACTTCACCGGTGTCGAGGCCGGGTCCGACCGCAAGGACATCACATTCGCGGGCCTTATCGATTATTATTTCTGCAGCGGAGGGATCGATCGCACCCTTACTTTTTTCAGGTAGGACTATAGTAATTACTTCAACTAACTTCGCATCAAGAGCCGTGCAGGCACTTTCAGGTGCTGCAAGGTAAACCAACCCTGCACCGCCCTTTAAGGCAGATTCAGCTGCAAGGGCGGCAGCGCCGCTCATGCCGGGCGAACCGGCGACGATCAGTACCCGCCCCAGGCTTCCCTTGTGGGAATCAGCCGGGCGATCCGGTAAAACTTTTCTTACGAACGAGGAATCGACCAGATCGACCATTTCATCTTCCAAAAGCGATTCAGGAACATTAACATCGCCGGTCACTATTTCACCGGCACATCCGGCCCCGGGATAAAACATTAAACCCAGCTTCGGAGAGGCAAAGGTTACCGTCCACTTAGCCCTGACTGCGCAGCCCATTACCGCACCGCTGTCAGCATTTACACCGGACGGGATATCAACCGCCAATACCGGTACACCGCTGCTGTTAACAATATTTATAATTTCTTCCAGCAGCCCGGTCACATTTCGGTCGGCACCAATACCCAGGAGGGCATCAACTATCAGGTCGGTGCAGTTTAACTCATTCCGTAGGCGATCGAGATCAGCCGAACTGGATATTCGCTGATCAGGAAAAGATATTTTGTTTAAATATTTTTCATTTACAGCTGCGTCTCCCCGGTATCCGCCTTCTTTTACAGTGCTCCAAAGGGATACAGAGACTCCCGCCTTTGATAACAACCTTGCAGTTACAAGTCCGTCACCGCCATTATTGCCGGGCCCGGCCAGGATAACAACCCGGCCTGAATCAGTGAGACGGGAGCGAATAAATTCAAACACTCTTAAACCGGCGGTTTCCATCAAAATCACCCCGGGCATACCAAACCGTTCAATAGTCTGCCGATCAGCGGCTTTCATAGATTCCCGGCTCAGCACTTTCAAAGTTTCCCCTCCTCACAACTGATTTATTTTTCTGTCTGCATAGTATAGCCTTGCTTTAAATCCGACCGGGCTGCAAGAAGCAGGCGCAGCAGTAACCAGGCAAATTAGCTTTTCTTATTTCGTGTTGTATACGTTGACAAAGTTTTATCAAGTTTTTAATACTTCGATACAAGCTCATTTTACTCCTTCCTGACTGAAAAATTGTTAAACCAGGTTGACCTTCAGGATAAAGCAGATTAATTGTTGTTGAATATTGAACTAAGACTTGCTTTTTATCAGCGCTGATGGTAATATTTTAGTGCCTTAAAGCACAGGAAGGAGGTTATAATTTTGCCTAATATTAAATCGGCTGCAAAAAGAGCCAGACAAAACTTAAAACGTGAGATCCGCAACCGGCGGATAAAAAGTTTGCTTAAAACTTCAATTCGCCGTTTCGAGGAATCCCTGCAAAATGGGGACCAGGAAGATGCGCAAGCCAAACTTTATGCTGCAGTGCGCCAGATCGATAGGGCCGCAACCAAAGGAATACTGCATAAAAATAATGCGGCCCGGAAAAAATCCCGCCTGAACCGGCAGTTTCATAACAGCACTGCGGTGTAATTTATCACAACAGGATCAACTAAACACGATTGAATAAGACCACCGGTACATAAATACCGACCTTTATCCTGCTTAAACGGATAAGAGGTCGGTTTGTTTATTAATGCTTCCCATCCATTTCAGGGTTTTGGTTATCTTTTCAGAACTGGCACCTTGTTATCAATAAGTAATTCCGCCAGCCAGGCACCGGCCTGGCCGACAACCGCAGGACATTTATCGCGGTGCCCTCCAGCTTCTTCATACTCGGAGTATTCCTCATTATCAAGGAAATGATAGGCTTTGCCAAAAAGATGGGTCTGAACCTGCCTGCAGCTGTCGCCACCATATGTCTGGATAAACTTATCCCAGTATATCCGCACCAGCGGGCCTGGGCGGCGCAGCAAACTGATATCAGCGTACTCGTCACGTGACCGTCCGAAAAAATAACTGAGAATAAGGATACCGCCGGTCAGAGCTCCACAGGGGCCTTCAATGGTTGAAGCAAACCCTCCTGAAAAAGATGTCGCTGCCTTAAATAAAGCATTGTTAACAGGGAAATAATCCTGCACGCTCGCAACTACACACTGTGCACAACCATAATATCTCTGCTCCAACTCATAGCCGCGCCGATATACATCTTTTATTAATTGTTCCCTGTCCACTTCCGGCCTGTTTTTCATATTCAATTCTCCTTTCTTCAGTCCCGGTTATTAAGACTTGCCGCTGCGTGTACTATCCTGGACGTAAGCAATACGGCTTAAAATCAGCCTCAATGCCTGGGTAGGTTCGATCTGCCCCGTTTTAATCTGCATATCGGCTTTTTGCAGGGCAAGTAACACTTCTTCTAAAGCATACCTTTTGTAGTTTACAGCCTGCTCTCTTAGCTTGCGGGCAACAAAAGGATGGACCTCAAGGGTAGAAGCAAATTCACTCTGGGGGATCCCCACTTCTTGTAAACAGTGCGCCTGTAAAAGCAGGCGGTAATGGCGCACGAGCATAAAAAATATAAGAAGCGACTTTTCACGTCTTCGCAATAGAAGTTCAAGTATATCGTGCGCCCCGGCTGTGTTGCCTTCGGCCATAGCATCAGACAACTTAAAAATATCACCCTGAATATCGCCTGAAAAAAGTGTGTCAACCGTCTGTGCAGTAATTATTTTTTCATCTTCTCCCAGGTAGGCAGAGTATTTTTCCAATTCCCCCAACATATAATGAAGGTTATGCTCGCCGGCCATAAGCAGTTTGTCTACCGCAGCCCGATCAATTTTTTTACCCAACCGGCCTGCCTTATTCCTGATCCATGATGCCAGCGCTTCTCCTTTTAAAGAAGTGCATTCAACTGTTACTCCTTTATTTTCAATAAGCTTATAAAGACGCTTCCTGCGGTCTATCCTGGAAGCCAGAAATACGAGTATGCTTTCCGGCATCCCGGAAATATGCCGCTTAATAAAATCTTCCAGAATATCGCCATAATCTATTCCGCGGGTTTTATTTTTACTTTCTTCTTCTGATGCAGCCTGCTCTTCTCTGCCTGATGGAACCAGGTAAGGCGGATTATCCACAATAAGCAGCCGCCGTTCAGCAAACAGTCCCGTTTCGCTGAGCCTGGCTATAACTTCCTCCAGGCTCAGAATGCTGCCTTCTACTTTCTCTATGCCAAAACCAATATCCTGGCCCAGATATGCAGCGGCCAGTTGTTCTACCAGCTCTTCCTGCAAGTACTTTTCTTCCCCGTAAAAAAGGTAAACTGGTGTAAAAGTACCCTCATTGATCTGTTTTGCCAGGGTCTGGTGTGTCAGCATGGCTAACCTTTCTATTTTAAGGATCTCGCCCAGAGGCGCCTTGATTCGGGAAGGAATACAACCAGAACAGTATAGATTTCAAGTCGGCCAATTACCATCATTATCGTCAGAAGGGCTTTACCGGCATCAGGAATAACCTGGTAGGTTTCCAACGGTCCGACTCCTGCAAGACCTGGGCCGACATTGCCGATTGTTGCAGCCACAGCTGAAAAAGCAGTATCTATATCGAGACCCATAAAAGCCAGAACAAGCGTAGCCAGGGCTGTCAGTAACAGATATATAAATCCGAAACCCATAACCGGCCGTAAAACTTCTTCGCTTACGTATTGATCACCCAGTTTAACCGATGAGATTGATGATGGGTGAACCAACTGCTTTAGTTCACGGAAAGAATATTTAATCATCAACATCCACCGGGCCTGTTTCATCGAACCTCCTGTTGACCCACCACAGGCGCCCATAAACATAAGCAGGAGCAGGAATAAGCGTGAAAAATGATGCCAGCCATCAAAATTGGCGGTAGTGTAACCGGTAGTAGTAGTTATTGAGACAACCTGAAAAGCGCTTTGGCGCAGGGCCAGGAAGAAATCACCACCTGCAAGATCATAGGTGTTAATTGTAACCAGCACGATTCCAACTGCAATAACCGCCAGGTAGAACCTCAGTTCAGGGTTTTTAAAAACTTTAAAGTCTCCACGAACCAGGCGGAAATATAGAACAAAGTTGATTCCGGCAAAAAGCATAAATAGAATAATCACGATTTCAGCCAGGGGATTATTGAAAGCGGCAATACTGGCGTTGTAAGTGGAAAAACCACCTGTTGGCATGGTTGTGAGAGCATGGGCCAGGGCATCGAAAAAGCTGATCCCGCAGGCCATTAGCAGGACCATTTGGGTAATGGTAAAAGCAACATATATGAACCAGAGCCGGCGGGCGGTTTCCACAACTCTCGGTACAACCCGTTCTGCAATCGGCCCCGGGATTTCAGCTTTAAACATGGTCATGCTTCGGAAGCCGAACCGGGGTAAAACAGCCAGGAATAGGACAATGATACCCATACCACCCAACCACTGGGTAAAACCCCGCCAGAGCAAAAGACCGCGCGGCATAGCTTCAATATCTTCAATCAGAGTTGCACCGGTGGTTGTAAAACCAGAAACTGATTCAAAAAATGCCTGCATATAGTTTCCATCGAAAACACCATAGAAGTGATAAGGCAGTGCACCGAATAGCCCTGCCGTAAACCAGGCGAGGGTAACGATAGTGAAGTTTTCAATGATATTAAGTTCTCTGCCCCGGGATGGAGAAAAAAACCAGTAAAGCAATCCCCCGATGGCAGCAGTCAGGAAGATTGACTTTACAAATGCGTTCTGATCCGGGCCCTGCCCGGCAAAAGACCAGAGCGCCGAAAGAAACATGGTCAGCGCTAAAAAAAGAAGCATTATGCCAAGAAGATAAAATATACGTAAGCGGCGCACAGGTTAACCTCCCTGCTTGCTGAACATTGATCCGCGGGCCCACCGGCAGGGATATCAACCTTCTTCGATGTGAATCATCTTATTCCGAAGGTATTCTCTGTCTTCTTTACTGACAGCGGGGGCAAAATAACGATCTAGTTTAGTACTGACTTTTGGTACGGCAAATATCACCAGGTGGTCTTCAGGAAGCAGTTTTGTGTTTCCACCCGGGATAATTACCTCTCCCTGGCGAACAATTGAACCGATTATCATGCCACGTGGCAGGTTCACGGCAGCGATTCTTTTATTGGCTACCCTGGCTGATTCCGGTAAGACGATTTCTATAACTTCAGCGTTTTCATCCTGCAAAATTGAAAGGGCCACCACCTCTTCACGGCGGGTAAGTCGAACAATCTGGGCAGCAGCAATTAAACGGGGGTTAACAACACTGTCAATGCCGAGCGCGCTGTAAACCGGTACAAACTGGGGCTTCATAACTTCGCAAATTATTTTTTTAACACCAAACTGCCGGGCTAACAGGGCGGCAACAATATTATTTCGGTCATCCCCTGTAGTGGCAATTACAGCATCTGCCCTTTCCGTATCTTCTTCTCTCAACATGGCAATCTCTGTAGCGTCTCCCTGTATAACCAGGGTTTTATCTAACCGACGACACAGTTCGCCACAACGTTCCACATTCTTTTCTATTAATTTTACATTAAATGTCTGCTTGCTTTCTTCCAGCAGGCGGGCCAATTGCTGACCGATCATCCCGCCGCCCAGAATTGTGACCTGGCTGACTCTGGTCTTTTCATGGTGCAGCAGTGAACTAATGTCCTTCAAAGTGCGGGTTTTACCTAAAAGATATATTTTATTACCGGGATGAATTACGTCATTTCCGCCGGGAACAATAAATCTACCATGGGGATCGCTGATTCCCACGACAATACAGTTCTCATTAAGTGGCAGCTTATGCAGGGGCACTCCGGTAATATCCGCTTCAGCACCGACAACTACTCCAAGCATCATAACTTTCCCATGATTGAAGTATTCCACTTCGCTGGCGTCGGGGAAATGAAGCATCTTTGATATTTCCATGGCGGCAACCCGCTCCGGGTTGATAACTACATCGATCCCAAGCTGCTTGGGAGTTAGAACCGATGAATCCCCGGCATATCCTGAATTGCGAATCCTGCATACTGTAATCGGGACATCATACTGCTTGGCCAGCATGCAGGCAATAATGTTTACTTCATCCACCTGGGTCACGGCGATCATCATGTCTGCTTTTTTAACGCCTGCCCGCTCCAGTACAGCAGCATTGGCACCGTTATCTACAATAACCATAACATCCAGCGATTCATCAAACCGTTTGGCTTTAAGTTCGTTTTTCTCAACAACTACAACATCCTGATCTTTTTCCGACAGGTTGCGGGCCACTTCATAGCCGACCCCTCCGCCCCCGACTATAATGATATGCATTATAGATATAACCTTCCTTTCAGCTAAAAAAAGAGACAGCGGCTACGCTGCCTCATCAGGGAGAAAAAGTTTAATGCAAATTTATTCCTGACCGTCAGCCCAAGCATCTCCATTATTAAGGGTTCCCCAGGTTACACAAACCCCTCCAAGGCGGTTTGTCCTGAACGGTCTAGTAGACTTAATATATTATATACTATGAACCGGCTGATGACAACACCCTTTTTCATTAAAAATAACGATTCCATAAACC
>PWUG01000029.1 GCA_003562605.1 Syntrophomonadaceae bacterium
AGCTGGGAGAGCACTTGGCTCGCATTCAAGAGGTCAGGGGTTCGAATCCCCTCACGTCCACCAGGTAAGGGTTTTCGGGCAAAACAAACCGCCTGAAAACCTTTATCATACAGGCTTCTTAAAGGCTGAATGGAGGTTAACTAATTGAAGATTTGTAAGCGCAAGCATCCACTATATTTCATATTGTTCGCAGTTTTCCTGGTTTCCATGTTAACATTTGTATCTGCCTGTGGAGAGGATACTGTAGTGGTCATAGATGCCACATTTACTGTACCTGATGACTATTCCACCATACAGGATGCAATCAATGCAGCAGAAGACGGTGATATTATATTGGTCAGACCGGGGCAATATAACGAGAGCATCAATTTTAATGGTAAAAATATTACTCTACGCAGCGTTGATCCAGAAGATCCAGAAATCGTGGGGGAAACAATAATTGACGCAGGTGGAGTCAATTCCGTAGTTGTTTTCAGGGAAGGTGAAGGAGAAGGGGCTGTCATTTCCGGTTTTACGATTACCGGGGGCAGTGGCAACATGGAAATTCTTGAATTTGAGATGGAAGGTGAAATGCGTGAAGTTCCATCGCTTTACGGGGGCGGGATCCTTATTTTAAATGGCAGTTCACCGACTATTACAAATAATGTAATTACAGATAACGTTGCCGAGCGAGGCGGTGGCCTTTTATCTTACGGTTCGTCACCTGTAATAGAAGGCAATCGTTTTTCAGATAATTTTTCTACCGGTGGAGGAGGCGGCCTCTTTATTGCCAACTCTTCTGCCACTGTCAGCAGTAATCAGATAGCCAATAACTCCGCAGGCCGCAGCGGCGGGGGTATTGCTGTCAGCGGTGAAGGCGAAGGAAATACCATTTCGATTTTCGACGGCAATACAGTATCCGGTAACCGGGCGGAACACGGAGCAGCATTCTCGATCTTCGAGTCTAATCCCAATGTTACCAATAATATAGTCATTAACAATTCGGCAAATAATATTGGTGGGGGGTTCTATATTATCAGGTCATCACCCGTATTAACCGGTAATGATATATCTGATAACCGGGCCGGCCCATCGGGTGGCGGAGTTGCGATTTTTTTTGAATCTTCACCGACGCTCGAAGACAATCTGATTATCGGCAATGAAGCCGATACAGGCGGTGGGGTTGCGATTTATATTAATTCATCCCCCCTGATTGAGGGCAATACTATTTCGGATAACCGGGCCAATCTCGGCGGCGGTTTGCTTGTTAATGATGAGTCGACTCCTGAAATAGTCGGCAATATGATTACTGAGAACTATGCGGAGCGTAATGGAGCCGGGATTTTTGTCCAAGCATCTTCACCTATAATTGACGGTAATACCTTCAGGAACAATGAAGCAAGGCGAGACGGCGCGGGCATATACGCCATTGTCGATGCTGTTGTTACAGTTATAAACAATGTTTTCGAAAATAACCGGGCCAGCGGAGGCGGAGCAATGTACGCAACTGAAGGCTCTTTATTTATTCTTGGCAGCCCGGACGAAAACACGTACCAGGGTAATGTCCCTGATGACATCTACCAGGATTAGTTTATTTATTAAGATGCTACATGTCTGAAACCGGTTAAAGTCGTTCTAAGGCTGTCCGTATGTTATCCGGATAGCCTTTTGAAATTAAATCTAAGCCCAGTTTTTTAAACTTTTTATGATTGTTTCAAAACCTCTGCAGTAGACAACAGTGGAGATGCCAATAGACTTGATGCCTATTGATAGAGGAATAAACAACCTGGTGTAGAAGGAATTCGCATTTGATTGGGGGAAATGGCTTGTCGCCTAAATCATCCGGCAAGAGAAAAAAAAACAAGGAAACAAGCCCGGTGAGCAAAAAATTCGTCAAGAGCGCCCGGCAAAACAAGGCTGTTGGTATAGCGGTAATTACAAAGAAAGCAGAAAAGGTCATTCTGGCGTTGATGCTTATAGCGGTTTTTCTGTTGCTGGTTATCGGGCCTTTTCATCGCGGACTGTTTTTCCCCCGTGAACTATTAATAGCACAAATTGCTGTATTTGGCCTGCTGATTGCCTGGGGCTGTTTCCGGGTAGTCAGTAAAGACGGCCGTTTGATTGAGACTCCACTTGATATTTGTTTGTTGGTTTTAATGCTGGCCTATTTAGTCTCTTTCTTTGTTGCGGTGAATAAAAGGGATGCCCTGGAGGAATTATTGAAGGTAACATCTTACCTGGTTATCTATATGGTTACACTTGACATATCGCGCTACTGGAGGTTTTCATTTAAAAAACCTGTTTTAGATAATGGTAGTCTGGAATCTGAAAATATAATACCGCCGGGTTTAAATCTTGTATTGCATATGCTTTTAATAGTGGCGACGGTTGTTACAGTAGCAAGTCTTGGTGCAGCTGCCGGGCACTGGGACTTCGTCGGAGCTTATCACGATAACCGCATAGCTTCACCGATGGGTTATGCCAATACAGCTGCAGCTTACCTGATGGCGGCTTACTTTTTAACCCTGGGTCTTGCTCCTTTAGCACGAAAGTGGCAGAGAGCCTTTTACCTGGCCCCGGCTTCTCTGATGCTGATAACGGTAGTACTTACCTTTTCCAGGGGCGCATGGCTGCTTTTACCTCCATTGGCCCTGCTGCTTATTTTTGCCGCGGCACCCGGTGAAAGAATGCGTTCATTTCTTTACATAGTGGCAACTACATTAGTAGCGGTGCCGGCAGCGTTTATAATTGATCCAATTTTTCGATCGGGTATGCCTGCACTAGCCTGGGTGTTGATTATCCCGGCCGTTGTCCTGGCGATTTTGCTTGGATTGCTGGTTGAACTCTATTTCAGCCAGAGACGCAAAGTGCGAGTTATCCTGGCCGGTGCAGGAATTGCGATAATTGTTATTGCATTTTTTATAGCAGTAATAATCCCTTTAACAGGTCCGCTTTCCCTCGTACAGCCTGCCGAAGCGCCTATTCAAACACAGACTTTCAGGCAGGCAATTGAAAATGTTGAACCGGGTGAAACATACCAGCTTACACTTCAGGTTAACGCCGAAATAGATCTTTATGCCGACCTTGAACAGCCGGAATATGCCTGGGGAATCAGGGTATTGGGCGGCCTTCCCGGTTACAGGGATGAGGAACTGCTTAACTACCAGGGTGCAGCTACAGAGGGCTGGCAGGAGAAAGTCTTTGCTTTTCAAACCGGGGAGGAAACAACCCGTCTCGATATCCGTCTTTATAACAGGTACCCGGGAACCTCTGTTACTGCCCGTTCGGTCATTCTCAGCTCCTCAGATCGGGATCAGGAACTGCGTTTTAGCTTGAGCCGCATCCTGCCGGAGCGTTTCTATAACCGGATTTACTCTCATTCCAGGGACCGTAACATTGATCTTCGTTTCGGATTATACCGTGATGCACTTAAAATAATCAGGGATTATCCTTTACTGGGAACGGGAGGCGGTGGCTGGGCTGCTATTTATCATGGTTACCAGGATCAACCCTTCAGCTCAAGGGAAATCCATAATCATTTCCTGCAGGTTTGGGTAGAGGCCGGTTTGTTTGGGTTCCTGGCTTTTGCCGGTATATGGATCAGTTTCACTGCAGCATTTATCCGTAACTGTTTGAAGGAAAGGGCTTCTCCGGAAAGATGGCAGTATTGGACGGCGATATTCTTACCGGTTGCCGCGTTGGGAGCTCACAGCGTGATTGATTGGAATTTTTCTATGGCAGCCGTCGGATTTTTTCTCTTTGCCCTGCTTGGTGCCGGCCGTAGCTTGGACCAGGGCCGCTGGTTTACCAGGATCAGGTTTTTACAAGACAGACCCGGCCGCGGCTTGATTATTGGCATCGTAGCAGTTATGATGGGATTAACGCTGATGATCTACTCTATTGTCCTGCTCAACGGACTAATTGCCACCTGGCATTCACAGGAACTAATGGAACAAAACAACTTAAAACAGGCGGCAACAGAGATGGAAAAGGCAATACGTCTGGATCCTTTCCGGGCAGAAAATTATCATAACCTGGGTGTTTTGTACGAAGAACAGGCTCGTAGGTCACAATCACAGACACAGATTCAGCAAACACTGCACCTGGCTGAACGTGCTTATAAATTGGAACCGTTCAATGTTCGCTATGTTGCCCGTTACGGCGACCTGTTAATGAATTATGTTCATATCGAAGAAGGTCTGTCATATATTGATCGGACAATTGCTTTGCGCCCTCATGCTGAAAACAGTTATATTCAACCGGCCTTGGCGCGCTTACGCCTGGCAGAATTTTTTATTGAAAACGGTAACCGCTCTGAAGCGATGCGGTACCTTGGAGAAATCCCTTATTTTGAGCAGTTAATGCAGGAACGATTTGGTGAGAGGACT
>PWUG01000354.1 GCA_003562605.1 Syntrophomonadaceae bacterium
GGAGGTAGGATTTTTATGGTCAGATTCATTTATGTCCACTTCGTTTCATCAGGTTATTTTCCTTTCAGGGTCGGCCATACTAACCCTTTAATACAGAAATCCCACGGGCTTAATAAAAAAACTGGCCTGAATAAATGGACGCCTAAATCATTATAGCAAATTTCGCTACTATATTTTTTCTTTGCTGCGCGGTCGTTATATATCAATGGGGCACGAGATTGTCTACCCATGCCCCTTGCGTTAATAATTAAATATCGGTCTTTCTATAAGGTTTTATCTGCCAGGTCAAGGCATTCATCGATTACATCAAGGCCGAATTTGAGTTCCTTTTCGTTAATGGCAATCGGCGGGGCGAGAAACATGTAATTCCAACGCAGGTAAATATAAACCCCTTTTTCGCGCAGGCACTTGTTGATCTGGCCTATTATACCCGGGTCAGGCCCGTTCCAGGGGGCCAGCGGCTCCTTGGTTTTGCGATCTTTGACCAGCTCGATCGCGGCAAAAAGTCCAATCGAACGAACATCACCGATAGAAGGATGTTTTTCTTTTAGTTCATTCAGGCGTGTTTTAAGTATTTCGCCCATTGCGGCAGCGTTTTCAATCAATTTTTCTTCTTCATAAACCTTAACTGTAGCCACGCCGGTGGCACATGCCAGAGGGTGACCGCTATAAGTCAGTCCGCACCAGAGCATGTTTTCGTCCAGGTAATCGGCAATTTTTTTATTAACCACTACCGCACCCAGAGGAACGTAACCCTGGGTAACCCCTTTGGCCATAGTCATCATGTCGGGCACAACGTCCCAATTATCTACTCCGAACCATTTGCCTGTGCGCCCCCAGCCGGTCATCACTTCATCTGCTATAAGCAATACGCCAAATTCGTCACAGATTTCCCTGATCCGCGGCAGGTATTCTTTCGGGGGCACAAAAACTCCGTTAGTACCGGTTACCGGCTCAACAAAGAAAGCGGCTATGTTTTCAGGGCCTTCATAGAGCATAACTTCGCGAACATGTTCTGCACATTCCAACCCACAGCCGGGATAAGTCTGGCCGAAGCTGCAGCGATAACAGTAAGGCTCGAAAACATGGACCACACCGGGGATACCCGGTTCAACCGGTGGGCGGCGAGGATCTCCGGTCAATGTAATCGCCCCATAGGTGGCACCGTGGTAAGAACGGTAGCGAGCCAACAGCTTGAAGCGGCCGGTATATTGGCGTGCTATCTTAATCGCATTGTCATTTGCCTCGGCACCACCGAGAGTAAAGAGGGTCTTGCAGAGATCACCGGGGGTATGTTTGGCAATAAGCTCGGCCAGTTTCGCACGCGGCTCGCTGGCAAAATTAGGGGTTACATAGCAGATTTTTTCCGCCTGCTCTTTTATAGCAGCGATAATTTTCGGGTGCTGATGCCCGATGTTCATATTGACAAGCTGCGAGGAGAAATCGAGGTACTTCTTACCTTCATTATTCCAGAACCAGCACCCCTCGGCTTTAGTAACTTCTTCATACTGGTTCTTGCCCTGAACTGACCAGGACCTTAAAACATATTTTCTTTCCAATTCTCCGACTGTCGACAAAACCTGCACCTCCATTTATTATCTGTGCTCATATATTTTTATACTGATTATAATCAGTCAATACCCAGTCTTTCTAAAGTCTCCGGCAGGGGTATCCCCTCTGTACTCCACCCCCTGAGGTTGTAGTATTCAAAAAGCATTTTACCCAGATGAGGCAAACTGCCTGCTGCGGCGCCTTCCTGACGGTCATGGACTAAAAGACGCGGTGGCAGGGTGTCATCTTTACGGCTGACACCAAGGCCAACATTTATTGTGCGTTTGAGGTTAAAGATCCGCTCTCCGGCCGTTAGCAGTTCCTTTTCATCAAAATCCCAGCCGGTTACTACCGAGACCCATTCGGCAATATTGGCCGGTAGAACATGACCACGAATTAAAAACTTGCAGAGACCTAAAGCATTGAATATGACCATAAAGTCCTGCATTGTTTTGGCTAAAAGAGCTTTATCATCTGTTCCGTGTGGTTCGTAGTCGTCTTTTAGCCCGACCAGCGATGCCGGAAAAGCCCGGTTTTCATTAAAATAGGTCAGCCCTTCCAGGTGGCAGGCCCCGCGGTTACCGGTGGCATATATTATGGCCATACTGGTGAAGGCACGCGGATCATGATAGGCAACTTCCAACCCTTTACTTTCAACTGCAAATTCTTCAGCCAGGGGGCCGAATTCTTTTGCTGCTCTTTTTCCCCCCCGGGCCAGGTATTCGCCCAATCCTTCCCTGTATGCAATCTGCCGAATCAGGGCGAGTATTGCTTCTCCGCTTCCCCATTCCGGCTTAATATCGCCAAGCAGGCCTTCCGGAATCAAACCATGCTCGTAAAGCTCCATGGCAAATGCAATTACCGACGAGCCGGACATTGTATCGATGCCCATCCGGTTGCAAAGATCATTGGCGGCAATTATGTATGCCGGATCTTCATTTAAGCACATCGCTCCAAAACCGGCAATTGTTTCATATTCAGGCCCATGCGAGACGGTGCCACTGTATGGCCCAATTGGCACTTTCATCTCCTTGCCACAGCGTATTGGACAGGCATAACAGGCATAATGCTTTTCAAAGAATTTTTCTGCCATGGCCTGACCTGAAACTATTGATGCCCCTTCAGGCCAACTGCCGCCCGTCCAGTTTCGAATAGGCAGGTCACCCAGTTTTTCTACTACGGGCACTCCGCCGGCAGTGCCGAAATCGCTAAGACCTTTTGCTTTTTCACGAATGGTCGGTAAAACCTTTTTTCGTGCTTCAGCCAGGCCTTCTTTGTCATACAAAGGAGGTAGATTTTCGCTTTTTGTCACCGCGATCGCTTTTAAGTTTTTCGAGCCCATCAGGGCACCCATACCGCAGCGGCCGGCTGCCCGTGCATCGAGCCCATCAATCATAATAGCTGAGATAAGCACTTCGTTTTCTCCGGCCGGTCCAATCGCCGCAACTTTAGTCTTTTCACCATGTTCAGATTGCAGTTTTTCCAGGGTCGAATAGGAGTCTTCTCCCCACAATTTTGTTGCATCTCTGATGGTAAACTCACCATTGCCAAAATATAAGTAAACCGGATTTTTTGCTTTCCCAGTGATAATAAGGCCGTCATAACCGCTGGTTTTAAATGCCGCCGGCCAGTAACCTCCCACGGTCGCTTCTGCCCAAATACCGGTAGCAGGTGATTTGCCACAAAATGAGGCCTTGCAGGCGGTGGGAATATTGTATCCGGTTAATATACCGGTAAAAATTAATAAAGGAGCCTCTTCAGAGAGTGGAGAAACCTGACCGTAACCCCGTTGATCAAATATCCTGGCAGCCAGTCCGCTGCCGCCCAGGTAATTCCTGTATTCTTCCTCTTGGATTGCTGTTTCCTTTTGTTTGCCTGTTGTCAAATCAATTTCTAATATTTTCATGTAAAATCCGTTCATTTTTTTTTATAACCTCCCGGGGATTAATTTTATGTCTGCCTGCAAAAATTATAAAAAGACCACTAGTTTATATTCGGCTCAGAGAGTATTTTTACCTTCTCAAGGTAAAATGTTTCATAATTTGATCTTGTAAGGCCGGACTGGTAAACTAATTAACGTTGAGTAATGATATAAACGGAGTGAATTGAGAGCGTGTTTTATCTTTTTGTAGCTTTTTTCCTTTCAATCATGAATTTAACTTCGATCAAGATTTTGTTACCTGAAATTATGATCGATCTGGGAATAGAGTTAAACTGGCTGACCTGGGTTGTAAATGCTTACACCCTGCCTTTGGCGGCGCTGATACCTGTTGCCGGCAGGATCGGCGATATTTACGGGCCGCGGCGCTTCTTCCTGGCAGGGCTCTTTACTTTAGGTCTCGGGTCCCTGCTCTGCGGGACATCCTTTTCACTTGCCTGGCTGATTACAGGACGGGTTGTCCAGGCCCTGGGTGCCGCTATGCTGGTGCCCAACTCACTTGCAATATTACTTTCCAAGGCCGATGAAGGCAAGCGCGGGCGTGTGCTTGGCATATGGGGCAGTATAGGCGCTTCCGGGGCAGTTATTGGCCCGGTTGTTTCCGGCACGCTGGCCGATATTTTTTCCTGGCGTGGATCCTTCGTGATTATTGGTATCCTGTCCCTGATCGTGGTCGTTGCAGCTGCAAGGAGCATGATCGCCAACAACGAAATTGGCACCCTGGCGAAACGTATAAACAGAAGCTTTGATGCCCTGGGGGCCGCTGTATTAATGGTTGCAACAACCAGCCTCTTACTGGGAATAACCCTTCTTCCGGACTGGGGCTGGCAGAACATCTGGATCCGCTTCAGCATGGTTGCCTTTATA
>PWUG01000195.1 GCA_003562605.1 Syntrophomonadaceae bacterium
AATTATTTTCTAAAATTAAGGAAATAAATAATGATATGGGCGTGTTTCAGAACCTTACCCTGGCTTAGGTTATTGGCTAAACTGTCTGGCCAAAGTGTTTTAACACCCGTAAAGCCCTTAAAGTATTCCAGCGACTGGGTTTACCCGGCTGTTCCATATCGAAATGGACTTTCCCTGGATGCCTGGCCTGTAGAGGCCAGGTGCCGTCTTTTCTGCGTTTGGCCTTGATAATTTCCAGGGCATCAGACATACGGGGGTCAAAAGGCCGGTTGGCAAATTGGAAATAATCTAGTACGCGCAGGATATCATGGCGCCAGCGGGAGGGGAAAGAAAGCATGATCATTTTCGGATCCATGGGTTGACCGGTGCGGTGAGACTGGTAGAGCTTGTGGGTCAGCAGCTGTTCCTCTCCAGCGGCTATCGCTTGTTCTACTTCTGACAACCTGTACCGGTAGCCTGCCTGGCTGTAGGTTAATAAACCCTCGAGAACATTAATTGAGGTATGCACTGAAAAGTGGCGATCGCCCTGGTGATAAAGGCAGTTCCAACCACCGTCCGGAAGTAGTGTACGTAACAACAAATCTACCCCGTTTTTTAAGAGGTCTTCTTCGGCCTGAAAGTGGGCAGCAATGCCCAGGAACATGCCATCGACACAGATATCGCTAATGTTAATTGTTTTCGCATAAGCCAAACCGCCATCGGGATTTGGCTCTTTTGATAAAACCATGCTTACTGTTTCGCGGCAGGCTTGATTTGAAGGTGGTAACCCCATGGTTTTCAAATCGAGCAGGGTGTAGTGGGTACAGGTCCACTTGGGTTGGTAAAACCCCCGGCCCCAGTGGCCGTCAGGATTTCTGGCCTCAAGCATTTTAAAGCCCCAACCTTCTGTGGCTATTCTATTCTGCAGGGATGATAGTTCGGAAGTGTCTGCTCCAAGCAAATCACGGTTCACCTGGTATATAATCGACACGTCGCCTTTCAGCAGCCAGGCCAGGTTTTGAGTGATAAGATTTTTGGTAGTCTCCATGCAATAATTATAGCATCACTATGTAATGATTTTTTGATTATTTAATAATTGTCTGTTTTTGCAAGACCTGACCCCAGCCAACATAGTGGCAACACAGGGGGACGGTTTCTGTGCTGATTAGGTCAAGTGTTTATTTTTCTTTTCGCCTACATTTGCAATTGAGTTTATTACCATTATAAAACCTTTTTCTCTAATAAAAAGTCAATGATATTAAGATGCTTTATCCCGCTACGCTCAATTTTCATCTTATCCATAGACAAGACATACTTGGGGAAATTATCCTGAATTTTTTCCAAGGCGCTAAACTCACGATTAACAGTTTCATCATTTGCCAGCAGATAAGCGACCTGAATGTATACTTTATCACTTCCTTTTTCAGCAATGAAGTCAACTTCCTGATTCCCGAATTCTCCGACATAAACCCGAAACCCTAAACGCAGTAACTGTAAATAGATGATGTTTTCCAGTATTTGACCAATATCATTTTCATTATTATAGAATAAGCCCCTAATCCCTAAATCATTGGCGAAATACTTTTCCCTGGTTTTTAACACATGTTTACCTTTAATATCATATCGTGGAGTGCTATAAATTAAGTAAGCATTTTTGCAGGCATCAAGGTAGTTATAGAGTGTTTCTCTGGACAAATTCCTGCTTTCGTTTTTCATGAAATTTGCGATTGACTGGGCAGAAAAAATCTGGCCAACATTATGGAGCAGGTATTTCATGAATCTTTTTAGTAAATCTACATCTCTGATTGAATAACGGGCAACGATATCATTAAGCAGTATGGAAGAGTAAATATCTTCAAGGTAGCCTTTGATTAAATCTTCATGCTTGCGGAACCTCTGGATGGCAGGTAATCCGCCGTATTTCAAATAATTGATAAATTCCTGATCCGGATCAGGTTGTGCGTCAATACCCTCAAGGTGATTGATAATCTCAAAAAAAGACAGAGGGTAAAGTTCTAACGAGAAATATCTTCCCGTCAGGTGGGTCGCCAATTCACCTGATAATATTTTGGAGTTCGAACCGGTGATATATATGTCTAGATCATATTTTAGATTAGCGGAATTGATTACTTTTTCGAATCCGTCCACTTCCTGGATTTCGTCCAAAAACAGGTAATACTTTTTATTGTTAATTATTTGAGCTCCAATATATTCATGAAGTATTTTTGGATTTTTAAACTCTTCATAATCTAACTGCTCGAAATTAATTTGAATAAATTGCTTGTCTGAAACACCAGCAAGTTTCATTTCTTCCTGGATTAATAGCAGTAGTGTTGATTTTCCAACTCGCCTCATCCCGGTAATAACTTTTATTAATGGATCATTGATTAGCGGTTTCAGTTGGTTAATATATGAATCTCTTTTTATCATACCATCACCCCTTAGTTAATTTTATAATATTTTTGTCTTATATGCAAGACATAAGTATTATAAAATACATATTTGTCTTTTATAAAGAACATATCAATGTTAATAACATTTTTGTCTTTCACGGTCGGCAAAGGAGGGGTTAACACAGAAGTTGAATAGGCTATAAACACAGGGGGACGGTTTACAGGTGCCGCTTTTGCTTATGGAATTATAAGGCGAAAACTTGAGCTGCATGGAGAAAAAATCGGAGGATATGATATACTCATTGCTGCTCATGCTTTAGCGGAAGGGTTAACGTTAGTGACCAATAATGAAGCAGAGTTTTCAAGGGTGGAAGGCCTATCTGTTGAAAACTGGGTATTGGCAGGACAATAAATCCCGGTTATAAATCATATTCAATATGAACAGCCATTCTTGTATAATTTATTCCCCAAGCAAAAATTCTATTAGGACCGGGTTGATGCTCTCAGGGTTTTCATAATGAACCAGGTGTCCTCCGCCTTCTATTTCGTGGTACTCAGCTTCAGGAATAGCTTTAAGAATGCCGGTTATTGAATTTTCCATGATAACAATATCAGCGGTGCCCCAGGTAAGAAGAACAGGGATGCCGGTGGCGCCAACTTTTTCGTAGCTGTCAGTAAAGTCTGTCAGGGAATCACTGCGCAGGTTCGAGAGCCTGGCCCGCTTAAACCCTTTGTATGAAAGCTGTTCACGGTAGCGTTCAGTATACTCCGGCGGGATGGATTCAGTATCGGCGAATACCTTGTTCGGGTAGTTAAGGTTAATGCGATCAAATGCGACGCTGGCCAGGTAGTCACCGATTCCGGGCACTCGGACCAGACCGATTATGAATTTCATCGGCAGCTCGTTTATAAAAGGCGAAAGAAGGGCCAGTTTTTTTACTTTTTCAGGGTGATTGGCAGTGAATTCAACGGCGATGCTGCCTCCCTGTGAAGTGCCGACTAAAAGGATAGGATCCTCAATGTTAAGTTCAGAAAGCAGCTCGTGAAGCTGGCGGTCATAAAGCTCCCTTGTATAGTTCAGATCAGGCCGATCCGAGAACCCGAAGCCGTAAAGGTCATATCTTATAACCTTGAATCCTGCAGCGGTGAGAGCCTTGATGTTATTGTCCCAGGAGAATAAAGGCGCTGCATTGCCATGCACCAGCACCACAACTTCTCCATCATCGGGGCCGCTAATGTCATAATGAACCGAGCCGTCAGAAAGTTGTAGATAGTTTAACTCCAATTCATCACGCATCTGATCATTAAGCTGTTTCTGCTCAAGATCACCGGTAATAAGGGGAAGGAGAAAAAGAAAAACCGTCAATACAATAATAATTATTAATAGTTTTTTCACAAAGAGCACCCTCCTAGCCTTGCAACTTTTGCATCTTTAGCATCTTTAGGGTCAGGTCTTGAAATTTCGCTTTTCTGTAAAATTTGTTCACAGCTCTAAGTAAAAACTTTATATTCCAAGACCTGACCCCAGGACTACAAGACTATACATTTTATTTAATGGCAGTATAACATAAAGGATCCTTGATCTGGCTATACATCCTAATCAGCTATTAACTAATATCAGTTTCTGGATAAGGACCGATCCCATTGTGCTATGATTTGTTGGAGAAATATACTGTGTAAACTAAGGCGGGCAGGATTAAGGGGACATAAAGATAATATAAAAATAAGAGTGTAAAATAAAACTGCATCTAAAACATATCATTATTGAGAAGCATGAAGCAGTAACTCAGTCCCCCTGCTTCTAAGGAAGATAACAATGATTATTGAACTGTTTGTCATTACCCTGCTTGTGTTTATTGCTTCAATTATTGGTACTTTTTCCGGTTTTGGCACGTCAACAATTATGGTGCCTGTCATGCTGCTTTTTTTCCCATTACCTCTAACGCTCTTATTTGTCGGAATTATTCATTGGTTTGGAG
>PWUG01000104.1 GCA_003562605.1 Syntrophomonadaceae bacterium
AGGTTCAAACAGTTGATCAAATGTGGTTTTCGTGGTATCCTTGCCTTGCATTTTTGGTCTCCTTTATTTTAGAGATTGTGGCAAGGACTACCATATATCTCTATTATAAAGGATTTTTTTTAAAAGTACAAGGCAAATATTACGATTTCAGCTAATTTCTTTTAATTTCTTTTAATTGCTGCAGATTGCTTGCTATATTGTTGCTTGACAAATAATTATTTAGTTCGTGCAACATTACTGACTTCGTATGCTCCTTTTGTCATTGCAGAAGTCTTATTTCAGTGTGTCTAAAATGAAGACGCTGTCAAAGAACCATGGAAATATCCGAAACATTATGGGGAAAAACGTGCTTCGCTCAAATTAAATTGCTCAAATTTCCAATTACAAAGCAGAATAGCCCGTTTAATGTCATGGGATCACGGATTCAGGTTCACTATTTATAGTTTAAGCAAAGAGATGCTTAGAAATCTATCAGCAATCTACCCATTCATCCCTAAGAATGTTCTTATTTATCGATGCGAAAGGCCCACTTGATCCAGAAAAAACGTATCTTCGTCGAAACCTTCGAGGATCATCAGAGATAAGGAGCCGAAATAGGGGATAGTGTCGGATTTCACCTCAGTATTATCTAAATTTTGAAGCCCCATCTACTGTTGATATAGTAAAGACTATGGTTAACTGGACTATTATGGAAGAATTGTGCGATTCTCCTCAAGACACTTTTTATTTTGGATCAGGATGATTACTTGATAAACTAATAAAAACCGACGACGGTACCTAAATCTTCGGTAGCATCCAGGTTGATGGCCCACCCCTCTTCTTCGTCCATTTTATGCCTATCAATGTCTATTTTTAATTATTGTTTTTCTCCTCTTCTTTCGATTTGCCGGTAGTAATGCGTCCTGTGAAATCAGGTAAATATGCGGAAAAAAGTTGCTATTAGCTTTTTTGATCACAACGAGATATTGCATACTATTCCCTCACATGAATAGGATCCTGGGCACCTGCTATAGGGTAAAAGATTGCCGCGGATATCTCGTATTACCCGTTCGCCTTTCCGCCGGGCAAATCCTGCCCGGGCGGGCGTCTTAAACATTGGGCCGGTTCCGGTTCCGGTACCGGTGACGAAAAAGTGGGACAGGGTGCCTGTCCCACTGTCCCCCTGTCCCACTTTAATGGGTCGTTATTTATTCAACCTTCTTTATTGGCTCGCTTCATTATTACACTACAACTGTTTTTTCCTTAGTCAGTTCTTCTCTAACATTTAAAGGCTGCAGGAAACGTTTCATCATCCTTAAGGCTCTCTCCGGGTCAAGTCGCCCATAAAGACCACCCAAAATGGAAACCAGGTAATGGGCATCCAGATAAACCTGGCCATTGGGTCGTAGAACACTGCTGTCTTGTTCGTTATAAAGAGCGCCCGAGGCAATGAGTTCGAGATCTTGGCCGTGATATTCTAGCCCTTCCATACACTTGTGGTATATCGTTCCACCAATCAGCAGCAGATTCGTTTTATGCGAAAAGAAGTTTACACCATACTGCATAAAGTAAGTATCGGTTTCTTGAACATACCCTACATTATTGCTGGTTGCTACCTTCATAATTTCACGGGCGAGAAAAGCGAATACGGTGTTCCATTCACTCGTAACAGGCAGAACATGGGGATTCGCATTGATCCACAAAAGCATTTTTTCAAGCAATATCTTCCACATCCCATTTTCTTCAACCGCAAATTGGTCAAAAGGATCGCCCTTCGGCTGATAATCCGGATAGCGTTTGTTGAAGTAATCATTGAGATCATTCGAAAGACTACCATCCTGGAAACGAGGTAGCTCAAGAATGTTTTCAGCATTATAACTTAAGCCATACTTGCCTTCAACGCGGCGGTAAGCCAATGGTGCGTTAGGTGTTTTCAAGATCGTCCGCTTGACCCTACGACGTGCATCATTACCCAGGTAAACATAGAGCGGATTCTCAATAACATTTGCGTAAAAGTCGGTCGTACAACCGCCAATATCCAAGGCAACCATATTGCCAAACCCTTTTTCGCGTCCATAACCTTTTGTGAGCAGTTTAATACCCAAGAAAGCCGCCCTCGGAGTCGGAATAAATTTGGCGCTCATAAAATCTTCAACCACATCAAAGCCCTTACCTCTGATGATAATTGTTTGGAACAACTCGCGAATCGCCTCATTGACCACTTCAATGTTGTAGGTGTTCACTTCAGGCATTACATTTCCGGTAATCCTTACATCAACACCGGCAGCCGAGAAAATTTCTTTAATTTCGCTTTGAATATCCTGATTGCCAGCATAAATCACCGGCACACCATAGCGAGCATAATCAGCATATTTTGATCCTTCAGCCAGCATCCGCGCGTTATAAAGCTGTGTATCTTTTTCGCCACCATTATCCACACCACCAGCTATCAAGATGATTTCAGGCTGGTCAATTTCATAAATCTGTTTAACATTTTCTTCAGTTAAAGTTCCTTCATAGCTGTTCAGCAGCTTGGCCCCAGCGGTAAGAGCCGCCAGTTCAGCAGCAAAGCCGCTTTCTTCCTTAACGAGAGAAACAGTCACCATCTTCAAGCCGCCTTTTGCGCTGCTGCAGGGCAGCTTGATATCAAACTCATCCATTTTCCGTGAGAGCGGCTCCCAATTGCCAGCATTTTGACACTCTTCCAGAATACCAAGCCCGTTGGCTAGACCTTCCCGAAGGTCATCGACCGTGGTCGGGACATACTTTAAAGAAAACTGTTCAGTCGAGGTATCAAAAACACCAACCTTGGTAAACGTGCTCCCAAAATCAACAACCAAGATTTTTTTATTTTCAAATTCATGCAGGTTGAGTTGCGAACGGAATTGGGTAACTACCTCATCAAGTTCTTCACCTAATTCACTAATGTGAGACTGATCATCAGCCAAACTAATCTCCTTATTAAAGAACCAGGGTGTCCGTTCATAGACCATATCAACTCTTTCCATCTCATTCTTTACTTTCACCCGGTTAAATTCATCGATATGGCAAGCTCCATCAATTATCTTGGTGCGACATTTGCCAACCATTTCATACCTTTTGTCGAGAACAGTGAGCTGTGGAGCCTGACAGAGCCCTGTCTGCAGTGCTAAATCAAGCGTATCTGCACTGACCATACCGCAAACGCCACCGGCGTAGTTCTTATCATCAATTAGATCAAGAAGCAAGCTTTCGAAATGCATCTCTTTTTCCGCCTCATCGGTGCGCATCATGGCCTCTTCTTTGCTTACCGCCCATATTTTATAATTATCGCGCTTTACTTTCCCTTCGTACCCGCCCATTAATGCTAAGTGCAAAGCATTATACATAATGCTAATTTTTAGTTCTTCTTTTCGCTTTTGAAACCTGGGATCGGCAGTGATATCTGGTGGGTCTCCCAGGTTGAAATCTTTAACGACTTGCTTGACGATATCACAACTTTCGATAATATCTGGAGCCTTCGCCTCATGGTGGGCTTCCGGAAAACTGACCACGTGAATGATATCTGGATTCATATACATCTGCCAAAGGGTAGTCACGGCCAAATGCCCTTTTGCCATATCCAGGTTTGGTGGAAAGCTGGAAAGTCCTCCCCTAGTCTCTTTTATGATTTGAAAATCAAAATGACGAGTCAAGGGCTCGATTAACTCAAAAGCAGCCATCATTTTAGCCAGATCATTACGGGCTGAAATCTCCGGTGGAAGGTCAAACATTAGCTGCATGATATAGGTCTTGACTCCACATCTGAGTGCGATCAAAGCACAAATCAAGTGATCAAACGCATACATATCATCAGAACAGTTGCGCAACTGCCACTGATGTGGATCGTTGATTTCAACTGGTTTATTTTGTTCGGCCCACCAGCGAATCACTTCCATATGTTCGTCGAAACCTTCACGGATAGCAATGGGTCCCCGTCCGTCAAGTTCGTTATAGAAAAAGATCGGCACAGCCGGAAATGGCATATTGAAATTCTTTTCAAAGAGCTTGGCTAGCTCCAAGAGTTCGTCCGTCCCAGAGTAAATACGAATGGTAGGAAAATTACCTCTCCTGGTTGCTTCTTTCAATTTTCTCAGCTCTTCTTCAGTTCTAATGGGTACACCACCCTGCCCCTTCAAGTATTTCTCCGGATCCTCTTCTCCTCGGATGAATTTAGCCAGGTAGGCTTGAGAGGGCTGGTCCGGACCCAGTGAGACAATTTCTAAGGCATGGGCGTCAGATACCTCTTCAATATCTTCAATAGTTGGTTCTACCGACTCGGAGGCAATCCCAATATGAGCTCTCAGTATAGGCCGATTTTCCCTTTCTCGCACCTCACGGATCCGATCCAGCA
>PWUG01000098.1 GCA_003562605.1 Syntrophomonadaceae bacterium
ATGGAAAGGATAAATAGTGATGGCAAAATTGCCATTTTTTTTGGTTTCCAAAATGGATCTCCCATCGAAGACAATGAGGATTATTTGCACATTTTTAAGCGATTGGGCGTGCGGATTATCATGCTTACCTATAACAGTCGCAATTTGATCGGTAATGGCTGTGGGGAATCTTTTGATGCTGGTTTAAGTGACCTTGGATTTAGAATTGTCAAAAAGATGAACGAGCTCGGTATGCTAATCGATCTTTCGCATGTGGGTCACAAAACAACGATGGATACTATTGAGGCATCCGAAGATCCTGTTCTTTTCAGCCATGCGAACGCGAAAGGTTGGGCTGATGAACCGAGAAATAAAACGGATGAAGAAATTAAGGCATTGGCTAAGAAGGGCGGAGTGATTTGTGTAAAGGCCATTTTGGGCAATATCAAACACAAAAATGCTGAAGAAGCCACATTTGTCGATGTGGTGGACCACATTGAGTATTTAATCAATTTGGTTGGCGTAGAACATGTTGGCATTGGTTCAGATTTTCGTGGAACGATAAAACATTTTAATGTTTCTGAAGAACAAATCAAAGCCATCAAATCACGCTGGAAAAATGCATACCCCGGGAAAAGGATTATGCCAAAGGGATTTTCTTCTATCAATAAATTGCCTAATGTGACCGGTGAAATGATCAAGCGTGGTTATTCGACCGAACATATCAAGGGCATTCTTGGCGGAAACGTCAGCCGGCTCTTAGGACAAGTCATTGGCTAAGATTTGCATATTTCCGGTGCCCGCGCAGAGCTGACCCAATAACCTTGCTCTTGATATTTTATGCGGTTACCTGTGCCTGATTGGGTATTTGCATCTGCAAGAGCGTGCAGAGTCAGGTACTCATTTTAATGGCTGCCGTACAGGATATTTCCTTGATAAGGGCTTTCAGTCTGTTATTGAACCGAGCAGTGATCGTGACGATTGCACCGGCCATCAGGAAGATATGAAACTCAAATAATGGTGAATTGAGGCAAGAGCAGCAAATGAATCTGGAAATTTCATTGGAAATCTTACTGCTCTTTTCCCTGGGGCTCTGCGGCTGGGTATTATTTCGCATGATTCGTGTGCCCATGGCGCCTTTTTTGGGTACTGTAGCGGTAATTGGTCTGCTCCGGTGTGTTCATGTGGACTTGCCAACAGCCCCGGATAATTTTACAATTTTTATCCAGTTGGTTCTTGGTCTTTATACTGGGAGTCGAGTTACCCGAGAAACTGTTTGGTACCTGAAAGGAATGATAGTTCCAGCCATAATTATCATCGTGTGGAGCCTTTTCGTTGCCTTCGGTCTTGGAGCTGTGCTGGCGATATTCACAGGCCTGGACCTTTACACGGCTATCCTATCCAGCAGCATGAGCGGTTTGCCGGAGATGACCATGATCGCTCTGGATCTGAACCTTGATGTAAGTGTTGTTATTGTTATGCACTTGTTTCGCATCGTACTTACAACTACAAGTTTTCCAGTAATTTTGTCACTATGGTTAAGATCTGGTAATAGCAAGATACGTACGCAGAATAAAACATCCTTGTCTAAGCAAAACCACCTGCAGGAAACAAGTGATGGATATTCTCAGCAAAATAAACCGCTGGGGCTTTCTTATCCGCTAAACCATATGAAAGAATCATGGAGAAGGTGCTGTTTATATTTACGTGATTTGGGTCGTTCATTTAAAAGAATCAAGGCGGATTCTTCGTCTGTCCGAGTAATTTTGTTAACACTTATGATCGCATTTACAGGTGGTATTATTTTTATGTCTTTGAAAGTTCCTGCAGGGGCAATGGTAGGTTCGACATTAGCAATTGCCTCGATTTCAATCTTGGGCTTCCGCATAAAAACCCCGCCTCCGTTTTTATTTAACTTCGTGATTATTGGTGCAGGGATCATTGTATCCAACAACCTTTCTCCCCGCGCTGTGGAAACGATTATATCTGGAGAATTGTTGCTTCCAATTATTATTTCCGCCGTTTTTATTTATTCTTGCTCATTATTAATTGCCTTGCTGATCAGCAGGATAGCAAAGTGGGATTTTCCCACTTCTATGTTAGCGGCAGCACCGGGCGGTATAACTTTGATGCCTGCCCTGGCAATAGCGTATGGCAAAGACCCTTTGCGAGTTTCTGTTTTGCATCTCTGTCGTTTGATTACTTTAAAAGCCGTTCTTCCAATTGTCTTTAGGTCGATGCTTTAGCTATTTTCTGGCGTTAAATTACAGACTTTTGTTTTGCCTCGTATGCATTAATGGAGAGAAACACCATTTCTGATGGAAGGTTTAGATCCTGCTAAAGATAAAATAGAGTAAGAAGGCTTTTTAGAATCTATAAAAGGAAACCTTGACAAAAAGACCAACTGGTATTAACATGTAAGTATAAGTGAGGATTGAATAATGCGGACAATAGAAAATATTACGGTATGCGGAGGCGGAAATGCTGCCCATGTAGTGATTCCACTCCTCAAAAATGAAGAGCTTAATGTAATACTATATACCCCTTTTGCAAACGAAATCGCGAAATTTGAAATGGGTGCTGCCCAGGGAGGAATTATTAGCCGTGACAATAAAAAGGGGAGTCTGGAGAGATCCCCGGATATCATCACAAGCAGCCCGCGGGTAGCAGCTCAGTCAGACCTGGTATTACTAGTATTGCCAGCGTATGCTCATCAGTTAACTTTGAAAGCGCTAGCTCCTTATTTGCCCTCAGAAGCTATAATCGGAGCTATACCAGCCCGTAGTGGTTTTGAGTTGTCGGCTCATTATTGCCTTGGCGGGATATCCCAAAAAAGAACTATATTTTGTGGTCAAACCTTGCCTTGGGCATGTCGAATTGTTGAATATGGACGACAAGTTCAAGTTCTGGGCACCAAGGAATGCATTGGATTGGCGGCAGTTCCGGCTGAAGCGGCGGTTGAAATTAGCGCTTGGCTAAGCAACTGTTTACAGGTTAATTTTGTGCCTATAACCAGCAGTTTGGCTGCTTCCCTGGGCAATATCGGACAGGTTATTCATCCCGGCATCATGTATGGCTTGTTAAAAAATTACGATGGAGCTATTTGGAATGAGGCGGAAGTACCGCTTTTTTATCAGGGGGTGACGGATGAAGTTGCTGCTCTGATGGAGCATTTAAGCGCGGAAATTATGGAGATAGCGGCAATCTTAACACAAAAACATGGAATTGATTTACACGAGGTCATATCCGTTAAACAGTGGCTTTTGCGTTCATATGCTGCTAATATTGCAGATAAGAGCACCCTGGCTCGGGCTTTTCGCACCAATCGCAGCTACCGGGAGCTTAAGATGCCAGTAAAAAAGGTGGCGGGAGGTTATATCCCGGATTATCAAAACCGTTATTTAACGGAAGATATACCTTTTGGTTTATTATACAGTAAAGCTGTGGCGAAATTGGTTGATTGCCCAACACCTTTTATTGATGAAGTGATCTCCACTGCCGGTGGATGGACAGGTAAATGTTATCTCGGGACAAATGGTGATCTTGTCGGGCAGGATTTGGCTGAAGCGCGTATCCCACAGCATTACGGCATCCATGTTTCTGGGCAGCTTGTCCAAGTCAGCCTGGGCTATAGTTCTCAATAGATCTGGATTTTTTTGTTAAACTGCGTGGAGGAGGAAAAAAGATGGAGAATCAAGCTGATCGTACAAGAAGAGTCATGGTTGGTTCCATCGGTGACTGTGTCCACTCGCTGGGAGTGGAAACTTTTGCCGAATGGATGGAAGACAAAGAAATTGGTTATTATGCTGTTAAACTGGGCCCAGCAGTGCCTATCCAGGATGTGATCAATAAGATTCGTGAAGCAAGGCCAAATATTGTTGGTGTTTCTAGCCGCCTTGGAGACCTTCACGTAGATAAACTGATGCTTGAATTTATGGATAAGGCTATTGAACATAAGATCGATCCCAAAAACAGCGGGATCCGTTATTCTTATGGGGGTCTAAGGCCTGCAGCCAATTTGGTACGGGCGATAACCGGACAGGAAATGCTGGAAGATAAATTTTCGCCACCTGAAGATCGCAACTACGATTTGGATGCTATAGCTCTAGAGTATGCTTCACAAACCCGGTATCACGGGTTTTTTGAACTGATTGTTGATGACTATGTTACCATGGAAGAACTTGAACGCTTTGCACAGGGCTTGCCCCCACGTGCCGAGGAGGAGTTTTATTGGTCTGATAACCTGCTGGATCGGATCCGTGAGGTGCGAGAAAGGGAAAATCGGCCTATACTGAGAGCTCATATTGGGATTGCCTCCGAGTCGGTAGAACCAACTATTGAAGATATTGAAGAGGTATCTGACGC
>PWUG01000272.1 GCA_003562605.1 Syntrophomonadaceae bacterium
AATAGGAGATCCCACTGGTCACGGGTCAGGTTGGTGGAATAGTCTGATGTCATGGCTTCCAAGGGGCTACAGTGTTCATTTCTGAGCCTAATACCGAGGAAGCCTTTTCTGCGATCCGGGTCCCTATGTGCTAATTGATACTTTCTAAATATCCTCTGATGCCTTACGACTGGGTTAGATTCATTCTCTCCCTCCCTTTGCCCGAGTGAGTTCATTGATTTGAGAACCAATTTATGAACGTCTTAGCCCTATCGCCTATTCCCGTTGAGCACACTATCGAGCTCCTGAAACTAGAGGCTATGGCTATTCATACCGCCGCCGATCGCATGCAGCTAGACCAGCTTGAAAAAGCACTGCGTCTGTTGGCCGAATGCCAGGGCAAGGTCGTGCTTACCGGCGTGGGTAAATCTGGTATTGTGGCTCAAAAAATTGCCGCTACTCTCACCAGTACTGGCACTGTCGCTATTTGTCTGCATGCCTGTGACGCCCTCCACGGCGATCTTGGCATTGTCACCCCCGCTGATGTTGCCATTCTCCTCAGCAACGGTGGGGAAACCAACGAACTGCTTGAAATGCTGCCCCATCTAAAGTGTCGGCAAGTGCCCGTCATCGCCATTGTAGGCAACCTGAAATCGACCCTGGCTCGGCAGGCCGATGCCGTTCTTAATGCAAGTGTCGATCGCGAAGCCTGCCCTCTCAACCTAGCGCCTACCGCGAGCACCACCGTAGCCCTGGCCATTGGTGATGCCCTAGCTATGACCCTGACCCAAATCAAAGGGATTACCCCCGAAGCCTTTGCATTTAACCATCCGGCGGGCCGATTGGGCAAACGGCTGACCCTGCGAGTCGGCGATCTGATGCAGCAGGGGGCCGATAACCCGACTTTGTCGGTACAGGCGTCCTGGTTAGAGATTGTTAGCGCCATTACCCGAGGTGGTGCCGGTGCAGTCAATATCGTCGATGGGCACGGGCGGCTGCTGGGCTTGATTACCGATGGCGACCTACGTCGCTGGGTGCAGAAGACTTCGTCCGCCGACCTGGATGCCTTGAGGGCCAATCAAATTATGACTGCCGACCCGGTGGCAGTTACTTCAGATGTGCTGGCCTACGAGGCGTTGCAGATAATGGAAAATCGAGCCTCGCAAATTTCGGTTTTGCCGGTGATCGATCAGGCAAACCTCTGTTTGGGGTTACTGCGTCTTCATGACGTGTTGCGGAGTGGCTTAGCCTAATGAACATTCTGGCGGTGATTCCGGCTCGTTATGCCTCCCAGCGCTTTCCCGGCAAACCTCTGGTTAAGATTGGCTATCGGCCCATGGTGCAGCGGGTTTACGAAGCGGCTCTGGGCTGTCCTGACTTTGCCAAAGTGCTGGTGGCCACCGATGATGATCGGATTGCCGACTGTGTTCGGCAGTTTGGTGGTGCGGTGGAAATGACCCATTCCGGCCACGAGACGGGCACCGACCGGGTGGCGGAGGTGGCAGAGCGCTACCCGGAGATGGACGTCGTGGTCAATGTGCAGGGCGATCAGCCCTTTGTCACCCCAGCCATGCTGTCGCAGTTGGTCAGTCCCTACTTGCAGGGAGAAAAGCCCCCAATGGCGACCCTGGCCTGCTCATTGGAGTTCGAGAGTGGCTATGCTGACCCCAATACGGTCAAGGTGCTCTGCGACCAGGCGGGCGATGCCCTGTATTTTTCGCGATCGCCAATTCCCTACCGGCGCAATGCTGGTAATGCTCTTCCGGTGTATCACCATCTGGGTCTCTATGCTTTTGAACGGTCGTTTTTAGCCCAATATGCTCAGTTGGCGGCTACTCCACTGGAGCAGTGCGAGGATCTAGAACAGTTGCGGGTGCTGGAGCACGGGTTTAAGATTCGGGTTAGTTTGACCGAGCAGGCTGTTTTAGAGATTAACACACCTGAAGATTTGGCTAAAGCCAATTATTTACAGCCTATCTAATCACAATTGATAGAAGCCAAGCGAGAAAGATCATGAATCTTGTCCAGATTACAGACAGTTTGATCGTCGGCGAGGGTAATCCCCTGACGCTGATTGCTGGCCCCTGCGTGATTGAGTCAGAAGACTTTACCCTCAAAATGGCGGAGGGGATCGCTAAGGTGTGCGATCGCCTGCAGATCCCACTGATCTTTAAGTCTTCCTTCGACAAAGCCAACCGTACCTCCGTTGATTCTTTTCGGGGCCAGAGCCTGGAAGAAGGCTTACGGATTTTGCTACGGGTGAAGGATGAGGTCGGCGTGCCCGTGCTGACCGATATCCATGAGAGTGCTCAGGCCGCGATCGTGGCTGAAGTGGTTGATGTGTTGCAAATTCCGGCGTTTCTCTGTCGGCAAACCGATTTGCTGCTGGCGGCAGCCGCTACCGGTCGGGCAATCAATGTTAAAAAAGGGCAGTTTTTGGCGCCCTGGGATATGAAAAACGTGGTCAAGAAGCTGGAAGCCGGTGGCGCTAAAAATATCCTACTGACAGAACGGGGAACTAGCTTTGGCTACAACACCTTGGTGGTAGACTTTCGGGCATTGCCGCAAATGCGGGAGTTAGGCTATCCGGTGGTGTTTGACGCAACCCACAGTGTTCAGATGCCAGGGGGGCAGGGCGACAAATCCGGTGGGCAGCGACAATTTGTACCCTATCTGGCCCGAGCCGCCGCCGCTGTTGGCATTGATGCCTTGTTCATGGAAGTGCATGAAAACCCCAATGCTGCCCCCAGCGATGGCCCCAATATGGTGCCCCTGGCCCAATTAGAAGGAATTTTGAGGCAGGCGAGCAGCATTCGGCAGAGTCTAGAGGCGCTTTCGTTAGTGACTGTATGATTGACCATCAATTACCGCCGGATAGCGTAGCCAAGTTTGCCCAGGTAAAGCTCTTGGCTCTAGATGTCGATGGGGTACTCACCGATGGAGGCCTTTACTATATGGAAACAGGTGAAGAGCTAAAAAAATTCAATGTTAAAGATGGGCTAGGTCTAAAGCGAGTGATGCAGCAAGGGATCGTCGTGGCGATCTTGAGCTCTAGTTCGGCCCAGGCAACACTGCACCGGGTTCAGCGCTTGGGCATTACCTATGTCTTTATCGGCGTCGAAGATAAGTTGGTGCAGTTACGGGTGTTGTGCAAAAAGTTAGGGATTGACCTGGTTCAGGTGGCCTATGTGGGGGATGACCTGGTGGATTTAGCTGCGATGCAGGCCGTAGGTTGCCCGATTGCGGTGGCAGACGCCATGGCGGAGAATCAGGCGGCGGCAATCTATATTACCCAGCGCCGGGGAGGAGAAGGGGCAGTGCGAGAAGTGTGTGATTTATTGATCAGTGCGATCGGCTTACCCGCATGAGCAAACCTTGAACCGACATAACATGGACACCGCAGTTTCCCAAAAGCGAATCATTACCTGTCAAGGAACCATTCAACTCATTACGGCTTTATCGGTAATGACCTACCGGGCCAAAGAGGAAGATTCGCCCATTAACGCATTTGAAAACTATCTGGTGATTTATGATCTGTATGCGCCCGCAGAGCAGATCAATGATTTCGTATCTTTAATCAAGCAGATTGCCACTTCTCTAGGAAACTGGAAATCGATTGTGTATATTGCCCCTGAGCAGTTAGCGGCGATCGCCGATCAACTACACCATACCTCTGAATCCAATACCTTTAAATTTGTTTATGATTTAGTTGGCATAGATGAAGCTGCTGAAATTTACTTATGTCGCAACTGGCAATTCAGTAACCAACTACTTATCAATGCCTATAAAACAGCTAAAAAAATTTGCTATGGTGATAGCATCGGCATTTATTTTTCCGCTACTTCGTCTGCCTTTTTCGCAGCTCAGCCATCTCAGAGCTTCTCCTTCAGAGAAAAGGTGATTCATGCATTAGTTACTGCGCCTAAGCAACGCCTTAGAAATTACAGAGATAGAATTCAGGCGCGATTGGGCTTAAAGACTATCCTCAAAACAGTTGGCTTCGATCAGGGGTATTTCGCTCTGCCGGATGTCATGGGTGAAATGCCTCCTATGGCATACAAAAAGATTGACGCTGGTTATATCTTAGAGACAATCGCTTCTCTAACCGGTCTTGTTAATGCCAATTATGTTACTCAACTGCATCATGTCATCGATGATGCTCCAGTAGCTGTACTGTTAACCTCTAACTTTTCTGAAGCAGGACGCATGTCCTATGATAATGAGCTTAAGGCTTATTTCCAATTCCTGAGTGCTGATGATTTGTTGTCGAATACCGTACTGGTTATTAAACCCCATCCTCGGGATGACCTTAAAAAAATTCAAAAACTCCAAGATAACCTATCGGTTATTTTTTCTAAGGTTGTTATTTTATCTGAGCCGGAATTATTCTTTTTACCGTTTGAGATCTTCTTTCTGAGAGCTTTCTTATGCTTTAGCCCTCCCTCGCCTGCAAATGCCCAACCTGTTCAAGTGTTTGCAGTCAGCTCAGCTTGCCTTGGCCTGAAATTGTTATTTGACGTTCCCAGTACAGTCGGATTCGGGACGAAAATTTCATCGAGTGCATTTTACAAAGGCTATGTTGAAAGCCGATTAACTCATGAACGGGATCTCAAAGCAGTTGTTCAATCAATCACAGCAGCAAGAGTCTAAAAGAAGCTGCTGCGCCATAGCAGCTCTCGCTAGCGTGAGGTACATTGAGATATCTGCAACGTTTATTCAGCAAAGCTTCTGCTGTACTTCATTCGATCAGGAACTGCTAAGGTAAGACAAACTCGACGAAATCATCTGCCCTAACAAATAGATGAAATATGCATGCAAGTCCTTTAACAAGTAGTGAAGATATTACCCTAATTTCCATTATTCCATCTTCACAACTCATCAATAACTGGAAAGAAGCTTTCCAGATAGATATTACTGTTGAACTTTCAGATTGCGAAGAAATTTATCTGTATCAATGCAATCAAACAAAATTATTTTTTTTTGAACCTTCTTCAGCTACAGGCTCAGGATGGCTGTATGAACAACTTCAGAAATTTGACTGGTTTTATATGACCCATAAGTGGGAGCATAAAGTAGCACTTCAAGATCTTAGAGATTGCCATAATGTTCTAGAAGTTGGCTGCGCTTTTGGCTCATTTGTACAAGCAGGGCTAAAAGCAGGCCTAAATATACAAGGTATTGAGCTGAACAAGGCTGCCGTAGAAGTTGCACAAAGCAATGGCTTGCCAGTCCAGAATTTGGATTTACAAGAATATGCTGATAAGTATTCTGATTCCCTGGATGCGCTATGCAGTTTTCAAGTTTTAGAGCATATTCCAAATCCAAAAGACTTTCTAGCTTGGGCGATTCAAACTTTGAAGGCGAATGGAAAGTTGATTCTGTGCACTCCCAACGCTGAAAGTTTTCTTAAATATCAATATAATTTGCTCGATATGCCGCCTCATCATATGACGAGATGGTCAGAAAAAACATTCAGATCGTTAGAAAAAATATTTCCAATTCGACTAGAAAAGGTTGCTAAAGAACCTTTAATGCCCTATCAAGTATCTGGATATCTTTCGTCTTATAGTGGTTATTTTAGATCTCAAAGCCAATTGAATAAGATTTGGCTTAACTGGTACACGCTTAGGTTTTATGAGAAGGCTTTCCAACTTGGCCTCAGAAAATATTTAACGGGACAGAGTTTATACGTCCAATTTCGGAAACTTCCATGAACTATCTCAACCTCGGTTGTGGTCGCCGCTTCCACTCCGCCTGGACCAACGTCAACTTCACCTCCACCGACCCAGCCGTCATCGCCCATAACCTCACCCAAGGCATTCCCTTCCCCGATGCCGCCTTCGAGGTCGTCTACCACTCCCACCTGCTCGAACACTTCCCCAAGGCCGAAGCGCCAGCCTTCTTGCGAGAATGCTATCGTGTCCTGGGGCCTCAGGGCATTCTCCGCATTGCTGTTCCCGATCTAGAGCAGATCATCCGCAGCTATATCTTTGCCCTAGAGCAAGCCCTCGACGGTTCCCCAGAAGCCGCTGACAACTACGACTGGCTGCTGCTAGAACTGTTTGACCAGATGGTGCGCAACCACTCCGGCGGCGATATGGCCGCCTACCTGCGTCAGCCCGATCTCCCCAACGAAGCCTTTATCCTCAAACGCCTGGGCACCGAAGCTAAAAACCTGATCGCCACAGGTCGTCAGCCGCAGCCAGTTAGTCCCCCTAACCCCTGGTTCAAACGCACCTTTAGACTCCTCTATCGCTTGCTTCGTGATTCTGGCTATCGCTATGAAACCCTGCTTAAATGCATTCTCAACCCTACTGACCATCAAGCCCTACAAATTGGGCGCTTTCGTAAGAGTGGTGAAGTCCATCAATGGATGTACGATCGCTATTCTTTAGAGCAGTTGTTAGCACAGTGTGGCTTTGTGAACATTATGCAGCGCACTGCTATCGAGAGCTATATTTCAGACTGGTCTCAGTTTAATTTGGACACCGAACCTGATGACAGTATTTACAAGCCTGATTCTCTCTATCTGGAAGCTATAAAACCTTCATTAATTTTCGAAGATAATGAGAAGCGCTAAGTATGGATGAAAAACTATTTGAATGGGTGAAGGTAAGTTTATTACTGCTACATCAAATTCGGGAAGCTCATGCAATAGTTCGTTATTTTATTCTACATTGTTTGCCTTCATAAAAGTAGCTTAAAAGTTTTCGGAGCTAAATTTTCTATGCTAATCGCCTTGGTCAAGAAGATATTAAGAAAAGCAGGTTTAGAAGTTAAGCGATACTCTGCTCACCAAAGTGAAGGCAGGGGAACCATGAAAGGGGCCTTGCTTCACGCTAAAAGCTTAGGATTCTTGCCGACAGTTGTTATTGATGTTGGTGCCGCTCACGGCACGGTTGATCTTTATGAAATATTCCCTAGCAGCCATCATATTTTAGTTGAGCCTCTACGAGAATATGAAGAGACTTTACAGAGGATTGTTAACTCACTCAAGAGTGCTGCCTATATCCAGGCAGCGGTCGCTAGCTTTAAGGGTAATCTAACCATCAATGTTCACCCTGATCTTGTAGGCTCATCAGTTTATCTAGAGAAAGAAGACTCTAATGTTAATGGTTTGCCTAGAGAGGTGCCTTGTAATACCCTTGACGATGTCTGCCAAGATCTTAAGGATGATGACAGAGTATTGATTAAAATTGATGTTCAGGGGGCGGAAAAGAATGTTCTTTTGGGAGCAGCTAAGACGCTAGAGAAGGTTGAGTATGTGATTCTTGAAGCTGTCTTTTATGATTTTTTTGAGGGCGGCTCGACGATCTTTGATTTAATTGACTTTATGAATGCTCATGGATTTTCCATTTACGAATTCTTTGATCCCTTGTATAGACCGCTAGATGGAGCGATGTCACAAATTGACGTCGCCTTTGTAAAGAAAAGGGGTATGTTTAGAGTGCACCATATTTATGCTACTAATGAGCAGCGAGAAATCCAAAATCAAAACCTTCTGCGGTTAGGCAAATCCGAAGGCTAGCAAGTAGGTATTTTTATCGTAATTCATACAGAGTATTCAATGCCGCCTAAGATTTCTATTGTTACACCATCATTCAATCAGGCTCAATTTTTAGAAGAAACGATACAGAGTGTTCTAAATCAAAACTATCCGAATCTTGAGTACGTAATCATTGACGGCGGTTCTAATGATGGCAGCCAAAAGATCATTGAACGCTATTCTGAATACTTGCACTTCTGGTGCTCCGAATCTGATGGAGGCCAGTATGACGCAATCAATAAGGGATTTCAGAATACCACGGGTGACATCATGGCATGGCTTAATAGCGATGACATGTTGTGTCCCTGGGCCTTGAGAACCGTAGCTAGTGTCATGGAAAGTCTCCCTCAGATTAGTTGGTTGACTACTCTTAACTTAGCTTATTGGGATTATTGTTCTTTTTGCTCAGGAATTAGTCACATGCCTGGATATTCCTTTGAGGCATTTTTGGATGGATGCTACTTGCCTCCTTTGGGAGGAATAGGATTTATCCAGCAAGAATCAACATTTTGGCGACGTGCTCTCTGGAATAAGGCTGGAAAATCCCTCAATTCGAAGTTAATTTTTGCCGCTGACTTTGAACTATGGTGTCGCTTTTTTAATCATGAAATTCTTTATGGAATTGATTCTCCTCTGGGTGGTTTTCGCAGGCAACACGCTCAAAAGAGTTTGCAAATGGATTTATATTTAGATGAAGCAATTCCCCTACTGATGGATTTGCGCCAAGCGGTGAACTGGCGACCCAATTTGCTAAGAAAAGCTTGTTTAAGGGGAAAGCTTAACCGCCTACCAAAGGTTAAGGACTATGTGACTGAAAGAGTTGGTTACCTGGGCAGCAAGGTTGTCAGAAAAGAAGCGGCTATTCGAGAGGGTTATTGGGATATTCACACCCATAGGTTCCTGTAGCCTTTGCAGCATTGGTGTAAGGACTCAGACTGGCAGGTATACGTGATGCAAGTTGTACAGATCAGCTCTAGTGATTTTGCGAATGGAGGTGGGGGGGCTGTAGCTGCTTTTCGGCTAACAGAAGGATTGAGGCAGCAAAGTATTGAGTGTAATATTCTTTGCGGAATCAAAACCACTAACCTGGGCCACACTAAGGCAATGCAAAGAAAATTTCGCATTGAGGTGACTCTGGAAAAAGTGGCTAAGCGGCTGGGTTTAAATGATATTCATTGTGTAAGTTCTTACTTGATTAGGCAAGACAGCTTTTTTTTGGATGCTGATGTCGTCAACTTTCATATTCTTCACAGTGGGTATTTTAGCTACTTATATCTTCCTGGTTTAGTAGACGACAGGCCTGGCGTGATGACGCTTCATGATATGTGGAGTTTTACCGGTCATTGTGCCTATAGCTATGACTGCGATCGCTGGAAAACTGGCTGTGGAAAATGCCCTTATCCTGAGATTTATCCTCCAATTGCTCGTGATGCTACTCATTGGGAATGGCAGCTCAAGGATTGGGTGTACCGTCGTTCAAACCTGACTGTTGTTGCGCCGAGTCGCTGGTTAGTTGACCAGGCTCAAAAAAGCCTTCTAAATCGATTTGAGATACACCATATTCCCTACGGCATTGATACCGAAGCCTACCAGCCTCTGACAACAGAGTTATGCCGACGGGTACTGGGTATTCCTGAAAAGAAGCGAATATTGCTCTTTGGGGCAGCAGCTTTAGCAGACTACCGCAAAGGAGGAGACTTGCTGCTCAAGGCGCTGGAGGCTTTGCCCAGGGCACTCAAGTCTGAGCTGGTGTTGCTAACGTTGGGTAACGGAGGCGATGATATTGAGTCCCAGATTGGCATTTCTACCCTTAACCTGGGGTATGTGACCAGCGATCGCCTTAAGTGCATCGCTTACTCAGCTGCCGATTTATTCATCTTCCCGACTCGGGCCGATAATTTGCCCTTAGTGTTGCAGGAGAGCATGGCTTGCGGTACTCCGATGATTTCCTTTGATGTAGGCGGTGTGTCCGACTTAGTGCGGCCTGGGGTGACGGGCTACCTGGCCCTGCCTGAGGATATCGCCGGATTTAGCCAGGGCATTGTGCAGCTTCTGGAAAATCATGCTCTACGTCAACAGATGAGCCACACCTGCCGCGCGATCGCCCTCTCAGAGTATCCGCTAGAACTACAAGCACAGCGGTATATCAAGCTCTATCAGGAACTGCTGAAGGCCAAAACATGATCGGATTCCAAAAGCTTTGCCCTAGCCTGGAGCGTTGCACACCGGCTTCAACTCAGTGCCTTTTAAGATGCTCCTGATTCTGTACCTCAAGAATTAATGCCCTGTCCTGCGCCGGTCATATTTTTGATCTTTCGTCGCCCTGAGCTGACAGCTCAAGTCTTTGAGGTGATTCGCCAGGCCCAACCAAAGCAACTGCTAGTGGTGGCCGATGGCCCCCGCGACCCAGCCGAAGCAGTTCTCTGTGAGCAAGCGCGGGCAGTTACAGAACGTATTGACTGGGACTGCCAGGTGTTTCGCAACTATGCAGAGGCCAATATGGGGTGCCGAGATCGCGTCTCCTCAGGCATTTCCTGGGCCTTTGGGCAGGTCGAGGAGGCGATTATTTTAGAAGATGATTGCCTACCCCATCCCTCCTTTTTTACCTACTGTAGTGCGTTGCTAGAGCGCTACCGCCACGACGAGCGGGTGATGGCAATCAGTGGCGATAACTTTCAAAATGGCCAGCGGCGCACCCCCTACAGCTATTACTTTTCTAAGTATCCCCACTGCTGGGGCTGGGCCACCTGGCGGCGGGCCTGGCGACACTGGCAGTTTAAACCTGAGGTGTGGTTGGAATTCCGTGACAGTGGGTTAATGCCCCAGGTTTGTGGGGATGCCGATGAGGCTCAGTTTTGGCACAGGATCTTTGATCGGGCCTTTTTGCAAGGGCAGCCGAATACCTGGGGCTACCCCTGGACGCTGGCCTGTTGGGCCCAAGGTGGGCTAACGGCGCTGCCGGAGGTGAATCTTGTCTCTAACATTGGCTTTGCCGCTGGGGCGACCCACACGAACAAGATAACTGCTGAGGCTGGTCTGGCAGTAGCCGAATTAGGGCCGCTGGTGCATTCCCCCTTTGTGGTGCGCCATCGAGAAGCGGATCGCTACACCTTCGACCATCACTTTTGCGGTATTCCAGTGGCCGATGGCACATTGTTCACTGAGCTAAAGCAGCAGGGGCTACAACTAAAGCGACAGCTCAAGCTGTTAATTTCACGATCTGTCGATTGCCTTAGAGGGTGTTTGAAAAGTCCATAGAAGGTTTCAAAACTGACGGTCGCCAGGACTAAACACCTCACAAAGTCAGTAGGTTCGCTGGTATTAGGTGCTCTCGATTGCCTCCAAAATACCTTTTCAACCATCCTCTTAGGCTTGCCCTTACTGAAATTTAGCTGCTCTGATCCTGAGGCCCTAAATCGATGGAAAAGCGTGATCTTCCTTAGCCAACTAACCATTAAAATTTATTTTCAATGTATAAATCTTTCCCCTTAGTTTTCACTCATTATGGAAACTCAAATTATTTAACTCATACCTTAAGACAAGCAAGGTATAGCAATCCTGATCGGGAACTGGTGCTGATTGGTGATAGTAGTAATCACAATGTTGCTATTCAGTCAGGATGGAAACACTACGATCTGAATGACTTTAAATCATCTAAAAGGGATGAATTCAATTCTCGATTCCGCTGGATTCAGGGCAAAAATCACGACCCCATAAAAGGTGGAAAGGATTGGCTGAAATATGTATCGGAAAGGTTTTTTGTTATTGAAAATTTTATTCAAGAAAAAGAAATAAGTCATGTATGGCATTTTGATTCAGATACTATGATTCTCCATGAGTTGTCCAGGTATGAATCTAAAGTGCTCGAGATGGAGTTAGATGGTACAACTCTGTGCAACGATGCATGTCCAAGTGGGCTTATTTCTGAAAGGCTCATTAAAGACTATTGCTCGCATATGATTGAAGACTATAAGGATGAAGTATTCCTGGCTTCACAGCAGAAGGAGTTTGACGAAACCAACCCCACCTATGCGTACACAGAAATGAGAGCATTTCAAAGATATAGATCTGAGATGCGTCCTAATGTCCAGCACTTGGCTTCGCTTTTTTCTAAGGAAAATGTTTGGTTTGATGATTGTATATGCCAGGATCATAGTTTTTCGATGGCTTGGGCAGAAAAGTTAGAGAAAAATGTCAAAGACTTTTATGGTATTGAAGGTGAGATTGTTTGTAAAGGGGCTGGCGGCCTGAAAACTTTTGCGACAATCAATTGTTCATGGGTTTCTCCGGGCGTTTATGAGTGGATTGAAGCTGTGTCAAGGGGAAGGGTTGAACATCAGTCGAAAAGATTAATTGAATATCTTTCTTGCACACCTGGAGACCGATGGAAATATGCTCTTAGGCGCAGGGCCAAGTTTTTGTTTCATAAAACTAAAAATATTTTTACTTGTCGCTAAAAAATGGCAAGATTGATGTCAAAGATAGCGATCCTTAATGATGTGCGAAAATCTGTAGGGCAGGCGTTCCGTCTACACGGGCAAGATACTCCATGAATCAATTTGGATTGCTGTAGTTGATTTTCAATACTTGGCTGTTTGGCTTGAGTTGAAATTCTTGCTTGATTTTTGTTGATTTGACTGCTTTAATTTGATGATGCGAGGGTAAATGGGATTGAGGGAGAAGAAAAGCCAACAGTATGGCAGTCAGGACCAATCCGCATCTGGATGGATTGCATTGGTCGATCTACTGGAGGGTGGTCACCATGGTACCTATCTGATCCTATGTGCCCAGGCTCTGCTGCAGTTAGGCTATCAAGTAGTGGTAGTTTGTCCCCATCCTCAGCCAATTCTTGAGGTGCTTAGCAGTAATGGCCCCCTCGTTGGTTTGGAGGAGGTGGCCGATCGACTGCAGGGGGTGACCGCTGCTTTGCCAGCTCCTAGTCAATTTATAGTGGGTCGGTTTCGATCGCGATTTGATGCAATCTCCCGGTGGCAGGTAACCCAGCAATCACTTCAACAATACGGTCAGAGCACAAGCATCTGGCCTGAGTTGGTTATCTTTCCATACCTGGACGCTTACCTTAGTCCCTATCTGCTGGCGCAAGATGTCGAGAGGTACTTTTCCTTTGACTGGTCAGGACTCTACATGAAACCTAAGCACCTGCGCCAGCAGCCCCGGCTGTCGCGCCTGCGCCGTCGTCTACTGGGGAACTTGCAGCCGCTGCGATCGCGCTACTGTCAGGCAATTGTCACCCTGGATGGCGGCGTGCTCGACGACCTGAAAATTGAAGCAGGGAATACCCCGGTTACTCTGTTTCCCGATATTGCTGACGCTGCTGCCCCCAATGGGGACTATGGCCCTGCCAGGGCAATCGTTGAACAAGCCCAGAGCCGCACCGTTATCGGCATGGTGGGTTCCCTCGATCGACGCAAAGGGGTCAGAACCCTGCTAGATGTCGCCCATCAGGCTTGCTCACAGTCCTATTTTTTTGCTCTGGTGGGTCGATTTAGTCGCTCTGATTTCAACCTTAATGAGCTAAGAACTGTTTGGGCGGCCATTCAGGCAAAGCCATCAAACTCTTTCTTCTATCTGGAATCGATGCCGGGTGAAGCGGAATTTAACGCTGTCGTTAACAGTCTCGACATATTGTTTGCGGCCTATCTTCAATTCCCCGGTAGCAGTAATATGCTGGCGAAGGCAGCACTGTTTCGCAAGCCGATTATTGTTAGTGATGGATTTTACATGGCCGAACAGGTGCGCCGCTATGGACTGGGCCTGGTTGTGCCGGAGGACGATCCAGCGGCCTGTCTGGCGGCGATCGCTACCCTGACCCAGCGTACTCCGGCGGCGATCGCCACTATGGAGCAGGGCATGGCCGAGTATTTGCGAGATAATTCCTTTGATCAGCTGGTGGTCTGTCTGGAGCGGCTGGTGAAGGGATGGGCCAGGGATTCTCTCCCATCGCGTCCGGTTCTCCAGTAGTGTTGTCTCAGCCAGTCTCCTGACTCCAAACCTATGGCCGTAGACATATCTGCTTCCAATCCGCTTGCTGCCGCAGCCGAGGAAACCTGCCGTGTCTGCGACCATCCAACCCGCTACCTGTGGCAGCAGCCATTGCTGAGCCATCAGGTGTGCTATTTTGAGTGCCCCTCCTGCGGCTACGTCCAGACCGAAAAGCCCCATTGGCTTAACGCCGCCTACGCCGAGCCGGTGAACCTGAGCGATACAGGACTACTGGCGCGCAATTGCACCCAGGCCCAGGTGGTGTTGGCCACCCTGGCGCTATTGGGCCAGCGGCGGGGCAGGGTGGTGGATTACGCTGGGGGCTACGGAGTGCTGGTGCGCCTGCTGCGCGATCGCGGCATTGACGCCTACTGGCTCGACGCCTACAGCGATAACCTGCTGGCCCGGGGCTTTGCTTATCAACCCGAGTCCGGGACTGGCACCATGGCATTGGTGACTGCCTTCGAGGCCATGGAGCATTTTGTTTACCCCAACGACGAACTAGCAGCCATGCTGGCGATCGCCCCGAATCTGCTGGTGTCCACGGAACTGATAGCCCAGCCCACCCCCAAGCAGTGGTGGTACTACGGACTCGAGCACGGGCAACACATCGGTTTTTTTCGGCTTGCGACCCTGCGTTATTTGGCCCAGCGCCACGGAAAACATCTGGCCAGTGACGGGCGTTCATTTCACTTATTTACAGAACGACCTGTGGCGGCGGGGGTATTCAAGCTGCTGCTAAAGACCAGGAAAGTTGTGTCGCTGGCGGTTGGCCTGGGGTTAAAATCGAGGACCTGGGACGACCATTTATTACTTTCGGGGCAACATGCGCATCGCCTATGACAGCCAAGCCTTTACCATGCAGCCCTACGGAGGCGTATCGCGCTATTGTTTGCGTCTGGCCCAGTCCATCCAGGCCCAGGGCGAGACGGTAGGGATCTTTGCCCCGTTCCACCGTAATCGATATCTACGCCAGGCACCCAATGACTTAGTGCAGGGCCGTTATCTCAGAGCCTATCCTCCCAAAACGACCGAACTGGTCGGGGTTCTGAACCTGGCAATTGCCCGTCACCGTATGCATCGCTGGCGGCCTGATCTGATCCATGAAACCTACTACGCCCCCGATTGGGGCGTTCAGGGTGCCGCTGCCAGGGTGATTACGGTTCACGACATGGTGCATGAATTATTCCCCAACAGCTTTTCCAATGCCCGGCGCATGACTCAGCTCAAGCGGGCTGCCGTCAACCTGGCCGACCATGTCATCTGTATCTCAGGCAACACCCGCAATGATTTGGTCAAGCTGTTTAGCGTTAATCCAGACAGGGTTTCAGTAGTGCCCCTGGGATTGGATCAGGTCTCTGGGGCGGAGGAGGGAGCAGCTGCGATACCCTTTGAACTACCCGCTCCCTACCTGCTGTTTGTAGGCAATCGCGGCGGTTACAAAAACTTTGCCCAGCTACTGCGGGCGGTGACCCACGCGCCTGCCTTGCGCCAGGACTTTAGGGTGATCGCCTTTGGTGGTGGTGGCTTTGACCGCACTGAGATGGTCTTGATGGATGAATTGGGATTGGACCGCCACCGGGTGCTGCATCGCCAGGGGGACGATAACCTCCTGGGGCAGCTTTATCGGAGGGCGACGGCTCTGGTGTATCCATCCCTCTACGAGGGGTTTGGGCTACCACCACTAGAAGCCATGGCCCACGGATGCCCGGTGATTAGTAGCGATCGCAGTTCTATGCCCGAGGTCATTGGCGAGGCCGGAGAATTTTTTGATCCAACCTCGGTGGAGAGCATGGCAAGAGCGATTGAACGGGTGGTGTATAGCCCTAGCTATGCTCAGGAATTGCGCGATCGCGGCCAGCACAGGCTAGAGAAGTTTACCTGGGAGCGTTGCGCGGCACAGACCCTTGAGATTTATCGATCACTAGTCGGGGACTGAGCCGATGGAGATGTCCATTATTACCATCAGCAAAGACGACCCTGCCGGGTTGCAACTTACCCTCAAGTCGGTACAGGGGCTAACTGGGGTGCAGCATATCCTAGTTGTGCGGGACGAGACTGGTGCCAGCCAGTCTCTACTGCTGC
>PWUG01000316.1 GCA_003562605.1 Syntrophomonadaceae bacterium
CGTGCAAAGAGGTCCGTGAGGTCAAAAAGCATTTGACCATCCCGCTCCTGTGGGGGCGAAGCAAATATGCAAAATATCATTACCCCCTGGATGGAAGGCCGTTCCCGGAAGCGCTGCGTCAAGCCATCGAAGATGTGGCTTGCGGGCTTTTGCCGGCTGGGTAAGCTTCCCGCACAGGACGGAGCTGTGGAGGCCATGGTCGCACCGAATTTGCAGGCCGAAGGCAACGGGATTTACTACAATGCCTGATCACCGTTCGTGCCATAGAAAAGGCCGCCAGTTGTTAAAAGCTGACGGCTTATCATGCGGTAGAGAGGATCACTGGTGCGATCGACATGAATATCTTACACTGCGAAGACGCGCTTCAATAGGGATCTGCTTGCCTTTTCAAGGCCGTGTTAAGCCTGTGCCATCCCAACTTCGTAGTGGCAGCTGGGGTATTTTTCAGCAGGATGCCGGCATCCGGTGGGGGAAAGCACCTTATAAGCAAGATATATATGGTTTAATTAACATCCTTGTTAAGTGAATTACAGAGATCGATCAGATGCTGTGGTTGCTGAGTAACTTTTAGCCATCCTAATAGTATGAGAATTATCCCCAGGACAGCCAATCCTATTGCAATCCACAACATACAATGCGAAATCAATAGCAGGCCAGCAAGGAAAAAACAAGGCCCCACTGCTGTTCCAACCTGCTTAAGCGATTCAATTCTCTCGTAGTCGTAACGAAAACGTTCAGGGGCTTTTTCATATAGCCACTGTTTCGCCTTCTTATAAGTATTCGAATTTATTTGTTGGGTGGGATACTTGTGTTCGAAACGGTAATATAACCTACGACCTATCCAGCTTGGAGGTAAATCTGCTTTGGTTCGAACAATTCTTAGTAGTGTAAACAAATCCTGAACACTGTATCCAATTGTGTAGGAAATACCAGCCCAGATAAAGTACTCATAGGCATATAATTCACGTAAAGTTAAATGGTCAAAACGGCAAATGATGCTGTAAAGTAGAACACTGCCTCCGAGTAAAAAAGATAAGTCTCGAAATAGAAATTTCTCGAATGCCCTGAATATATCACCCATATATTTTCAATCCCTTTAAATATTTTTCCGAAAAAAGATTATACTTGAACTTAGATATTGTTTTTAATTTCCATATAAATTAACCTATTCCTTTTTTAGACAGCCATGAAGCTTTGCTTCACCATCAGAGGGATGAAAATATTTTTAGACGAGCAATAGAATATACGACAGATTTGCATTTTCAGGGTAGGTTATATTAATACCCATAGCAAGATAATAAAACATAGGGTTACCTCAAGATATAAATAAAATCGATCGTGAGCAAGGAGATGCTTAGTTGAGCAAGTTGTGGATGCCAGCTTATTACCGGCCTTCTTCCTTGGTAAAAGGGGATTTTTGGACAGGGAACTTTTTGAAAAAGCCACCATTCCTAGGTTGTGAACCCGGGCCATACCTGCCAGACGGAAAGATGAAAGATCATCTTCTTTTCTTTTCACCCGGCCTGGGTTAGATAGAATGCTGGCTCCCCCTCTGGCCGGGTGGTCTTTTTTGTTTAGGGCGGATACTGCTGCTGCGGCTGAACTTCTCACGAAACATACGGTCATCCGCTTTTCTGTAGGTTTTCTCCAGGGGTGCGTCTTCATCCACGGCTACAGCAATTCCAATGGAAATGCTCAAGGGCAGCTCGGGATGTTTTTCGTTATGTAAAGCAGTGTTGGAGCGGATCCGCTTGACTGCCTTTTCACCTGCTGCTTCGTCTGTGCGGGGCAACAGCACCGCAAACTCGTCGCCGCCAACACGGACCAGGATATCGGATTTTCGACAGGAGCTTCGCAGGACTTCTGCACAGGCTCGCAAAAGCTCATCACCTTTCGCGTGACCCATGGTATCGTTGATGAGTTTAAGCTCGTCCACGTCCGTGGAGATGATAGATATGGGATACTCCCTGCTGCCCGCTAGACGCTGCATCTCTTCCTCAAAGACGGAACGGTTGTAAAGACCCGTTAACTGGTCGTGCAAACTTAAGTACTTGAGCTGTTCCTCGTAACGTTTGCGCTCGGTAATATCCCTTGCTATCCCCCTGAAGCCGATGGGCTTGCCGCTTTCGTCCCGGCGCAGAACAATAGAAAGCTCCGCAAAAAACTCCTGCCCATCCTTGGAAATGACGGGCCAACCGACCGTCGTTTCTGGTTTTCCGGTCCGATAGACCCTATTATATGTTTGAAACACTGCGGTCGGGTTCCTATAAATTTTCTTGTAGCTCTCGTGCATTAACTCATGGCGCTCATAGCCGAGCATTTCACACAGGGAATCGTTGAAGAACACGAAATTACCAGCCAGATCCACCTCATAATAGCCCTCTTTGATAGTCGATAGGATTTCCCTGTATTTTTGCTCCGTTTTCCGGGATTCCTCTTCTGCCTGTTTGCGCTGAGTGATGTCGCGGAAGATGCCGCGAGTCCTGATCCTGTCAGCATCAAGCCTGCAGCTGACATTGCCCTCAACAGCGATGCTTGTCCCATCCCGGGCCAAAAAAACTGCCTCGGCATTATTCACAGCCCTGCCAGAGATAATCTGTTGAAAGACGGTTTGGCAGTGCCCCAATGAATCCGGGTGAATAATATCCCACAGGGTGAGGTTTTCGATCTCCTCTTCCGCATAGCCGAGCTTTTCTTTCCAGGCCCGGTTTACAAATACGAACTTCCCGTGCTGGTCAACGCTCTGAATTAAGTCATTGGCATTGTTCACAATGTCAGCGAAAAGCTCCTCTGTTTCCTGTAACTCTTTGCTGACCTTCTTCTTATTAGTAACATCACGATAGATTGCGGCCAAACAACCATCCCTCGCCTTAAACACAATCGCTTCGTACCAATGTCCCAGCAGATCGCTGTAGTGCTCGAAACCGGCTGCTTTCCCGGTGGTAGCCACGAAGTCGAATATGTCGGACCAGCTTGGCTCATATACTGCATCCCCAACGAACACCTCTTGCGCCTTTTTGCCGATGATCTCTTCTCTTTTTAGGCCGGTCATGGTTTCAAAGGCCGGGTTTGCATCAAGGAAATAATAATCGTATGCTTGCCTTTTGCTACAGAAAACCACCCGGAAGCTAACACAGGCATCGGGCAGGTTTTCCAGCAGCAGGCGATACCGCTCTTTGTCAAAGGTCATCACGTTCACACCTCGATTAGATGCGTTATGGTTTAACACCGCTCTGGAAATAGGGTGTTCCCATATACATCCATCTGATGGTCCCCACTTCCTGTGGAGGTATGGGGGGTGCCCAGGCCTCAAATGGCTAGAGAAAATGTTGTGTGCCAGAACACATGCGAGAAAAAATACGAGACCGCTTTAAACATGACACTCAGAAACTCAAGTAAGACCCGCCGCGAAGAATGAGGCAGTCAAAACCTTGATGCTCGGTCGCCTGGCCACCTTCTAGATCCAATTTATCAGAGTCCGGCCTTCCCGGTGTAACGACTTCATGGTGCTGTGATGTTATAGCTGTAGATCGTTATCGATCAAAGGTCATTCATGTAAACTGGGCATTGATTTTACCAGGTAATACTATAAATCACATCACTATTAGGGAGTAAATTATTACCTTCCAAGGGAGTATTTTGCCTGATACCAAAGCTTTACACCAATAACAAATATTTTTCAGGCGAACCGCCTGGCCTAGAACAAGGCCGGTACTATTTCGGCAGGAGCAACAATGACCTTGAGAAGAGAGAGGTAACTGCCTGTGTCCCTTTTCACGGCTATTTTTCCCTGCTCCTGAAGCTTCATATTCGCTGATTATAACGCTATCCCAGTACAAGTCCATCGTGTTGTCAGCATGGTCAGGGTGCGGCGACTAGGCAAGCTGAAGGTGAATAATTGGCCGCAGATCCTGATATCCTGGAAGTTCTCCAACGAGGCCCGCTCGTTGTGGAGGAAGCCACTTATTTGGGTATTGCAGGGTTTCACGAGAAGAAAGGGGTTGCAGCTATCACCCGGTTTACGTTAGGGGCGCTTCAGGTTTGAACGGCCTCAATAGCCTTCTCCCAATTGTCAGCCCGAAGGGCGAATTCTAAGCGGTTCTTGAGGGGCAAGAGATGTTCGGCCGCCGGGTACCAAACCTAGCAGCCGTTTAATTATATCATCCCCACTGCCCCTGTCTTGGTTCTTTCTCATGACCATTCTTGCAAGAACCCAACTATCAGGCTACCAGATAATAAGCTGGTTGCCAAGTATTTTTTCCGTCCACTTTATAGCAAGCCCTCTTCTTTCATACTGCAAAATGAACCATTGCCGA
>PWUG01000113.1 GCA_003562605.1 Syntrophomonadaceae bacterium
ACAATATCGCGTACCAATTCAACCCCGTTATGGCCGATATCATCAAGCCTGCCGAGGAATGGACTGATATATGCCGCTCCCGCTTTGGCTGCCAGCAGGGCCTGGTTGACTGAAAAGACCAAAGTAACATTGACCTTAATCCCTTCAGCAGAAAGAGTCTTTACCGCGCGCGTCCCTTCCGGGATGATCGGTACCTTGACCACAACATTTTTATGTACACCGGCCAGTTTACGGCCCTCTTTCAGCATTCCCTCATACTCCAGGGAAACAACTTCGGCGCTGACCGGGCCGTCGACAATATCGCAAATTGAAGCCAATATAGTGTTAAAATCCTGGTCTTCCCTGGCAGCCAGGGACGGGTTTGTTGTAACCCCGCTGATCACGCCCCACTCAGCCCCCTGCCTGATTTCATCAACATTGGCCGTATCTAAAAAAAGCTTCATAATAAAACCTCCTTTTCATAAATTTATTATACCACTCTAAGCGGGGCATTTTAACCCTGCCGGCACATCGGCCTGAATAAATCTTTGATGCACCCAATGCTCGGTAGTTCAAGTTGCCATCAGCCTGTGCGGCTGATAAAATGAGGCCAGGGGTGGTGTCCCGTGGGCAACGAAATCGATAACCTTCGTGAAGAGTATCCGGAAAAATTTGCCGAGTTAAAAAATATATTTTGTAAAATACGGGCAGGTGACCGGATTTTTATCTCCACAGGGTGCGGTGAACCTCAATATCTGGTCCGCAATATGGTTGAATATGTTGAATCGAATCCTAAAGCCTTTTTCGATACTGAAATATTACATGTCTGGACCCTCGGTGTAGCGCCCTATAATGACGAAAAACTTAAAAATAATTTTCGTCAGAACTCTTTTTTTATCAGTAATCTGACCCGAAAAGCGGTTAACGAAGGCATGGCAGATTACACGCCCATCTTCCTCTCAGAAGTGCCCGCGCTTTTCCGGCGCCGCCAGGTACGGGTGGATATCGCCCTGGTCCAGGTATCGTTACCCGACGAACACGGATTTTGCAGCCTGGGAATCAGCCTTGATATAACACGGGCTGCCGTCGAAAGCGCAGACCTGGTCGTCGCCCAGGTCAATTCACAGATGCCGCGGGTGCACGGCGATACTTTTATCCATCTCTCGGAACTTGGCTACCTGGTGCCCCATGATGAACCGCTCCTTGAATATACTTCTCCCAAACCTGATCAGACGGCTCTGGATAAAATCGGAGGTTATGTCGCTCAGATAGTCGAAGACGGAGATACCATACAGATCGGCTACGGCAGTATACCCGACAATATTGTATCCTGCCTCGGAGACAAACGGCATTTGGGTGTGCATACAGAACTGCTCGGAGACGGTGTGATCGAGCTGATGAAAAAAGGTGTCGTTGACAACAGTATGAAAAAGATAGACCGCGGTAAGCTGGTGGCTTCATTTTGCATGGGTACAGAGAAAACTTATGAATTTATTAACGACAATCCGGCAATTTTGTTTAAAGAAGTTGATTACACCAACAGTTCCATGATTATAGCCGGGCATGATCATATGACAGCGATCAACAGCGCTCTCGAGATTGATTTGAGCGGCCAGGCGTCGGCCGAATCGATCGGGAGCACCTTTTACAGCGGTATAGGCGGCCAGGCTAACTTTATGCGCGGCGCTGTGATGGCCCCTTATGGTAAAAATATTCTTACCCTGCTTTCGACAACCCGGGACGATAAAGCTTCGCGTATCGTCCCGGCTCTTAAGGAGGGAGCCGGTGTTACCCTGACCAGGGGCGACATTCATTATGTCGTCACCGAATACGGTATTGCCTATCTCCACGGGAAAAACATTCGGGAAAGAGCCATGTCGCTGATTGCCATTGCCCATCCGAAATTTCGCCCATGGCTGGTCGAGGAAGCGAAAAAAAGGAACCTGGTCTACAAAGATCAGGCCTTTTTCCCCGGAGAAAAAGGTGAGTACCCGGAACATCTCGAGGCGCACCGTACCACCAGGCAGGATGTCAGACTATTTCTGCGTCCGGTAAAAATCAGCGACGAACCGCTGATCAAAGATTTCTACTATGCTCTTTCAGACAAGAGTATTTATCAGCGCTTTATGTCGTTCAGGCGACACCTGCCGCATTCAGAACTGCAAAAACAATTTGTTGTGATCGACTACACCAGTGAAATGGCTATCCTGGCCCTTAAAAAGCATCGCGGCCAGGAGGTAATTGCCGGTTCTGCCCAGTACTATATTCTTGAAGGGACTTTATCGGCGGAAATATCAATTATTGTTCGCGATGATTTTCAAAAAATGGGGATCGGGTTTGAACTTTTTTCTTACATGGTAACAATAGCAAAGAACCAGGGTTTGCATACCTTAATTGCCGATATTATGCCTGACAATATCGCACTTTTTTCCCTGATAGAAAAAATGGACCTTAAGTTTGATCGCAAGTGGGAATGCGGCTTGATTCACATCGTGATCTATTTGAAGTAGGATGCTTCAGAGAGGAAGCTATATGCCTTTTGAAGTCAAATCAGAAACCCTAAGTTCCCTATCCGGCTATTACAATAGTCCGGATGCAATTTATAGAAAGGCGCACCTGTTTTCCCTGCCCCTCTGGTTGAAGGCCTGGTGGGAAGCTTTCGGCGCTAATCGCGATTTAATGCTGCGTTCAGTATGGCAGGATGGGCAGTTGATTGGGGTCGCCCCCCTGATGTGCGAGGGCGGCGTGGGCCGTCTTCTGGGCAGCCCTGATGTATGTGATTACCTTGAGTTCAATATTGCTCCCGGGAAAGAGAGAGAGTTTTTTAATGCCTTGATACCGGAACTGCAGAAGGAGGGTATTGGTAAGCTCGACTTAAATGCCCAACGTTCCGATTCCGCGGTTTTCAGCACCCTTTTCGCCGGTGAAAGACAGGTCGGCATCAGCGCTAACTTCAGCAGGGAGGATGAAGCATTTGAACTTACCCTGCCCTCCAGCTGGGAAGGCTACCTGGCAGGGCTGAAAAAAAAGCAGCGCCATGAAGTCCGGCGTAAACTGCGCCGCCTTCTGGATGAAGGCGGCGATTTTCAATTCCGGGTGATTGAAGATCCTGAAGCAGTGGTCAATTATCTCCCGGACTTTTTCGAACTTTTCCGGCAGCACCCGGAGAAAGACGATTTTCTGAATGCCGGGATGGAACAGTACTTCCACATTCTTGTCAAAGCAACGGCGCAGGCCGGCCTGGCCCGTTTTGGCCTCCTGGAAGTGGGCGAGGTAATTTCGGCAGCGGTCCTCTATTTTGATTACCAGGGCCGTATTTACCTTTACAACAGCGGCTATCACAGCGGCTACGGTGATCTAAGCGCCGGGCTGCTTTCCAAAGTACTCTGTATTAAAGAGAATATTGAAAGGCGCCGCACCATTTTTGATTTTCTGAAAGGTAAAGAGATTTACAAACGCCGCCTGGGTGCTGCTGCCATTCCCATCTACAAAGTCGAACTCACTATTGGTAAATAAACAGGGAGTGAAAAAGGATCGATAAACTGCGGTTGGCTTTTTTAAGTACACATAGTTCACCGCTGGGCAGGGCCGGAGCCAGAGACACCGGAGGGATGAGCACTTATCTGCGTGGTTTGTCGAAAGCGCTGGGTGAGGCGGGGCACAGGGTTGACCTTTTTACCCGGGCCACCGCTGAGAGCGAGGCAGGGGTTTGGGAAACCGACCCGAATGTGCGCCTGATTGCCCTCGATGACGGCCTGGGACCCCTTGCTAAGAATGAAATCTATCCCCACTGCCCATCGATAGCCGCATCCATCGACCGGTTCTGCCGCGGGGAGGGAAACACCTACCACATTATTTTCAGTCATTACTGGCTCTCGGGCTGTATTGGGGATATTCTGCAGCAAACCTGGAAACTTCCGCACCTGATCATGTTCCATACTCTCGGCCGGGCCAAAAACGAAGCCTGCTGCAGTGAGAACGAACCTTCCCTGAGGATTGCCGAAGAAGAGCGATTGGCTCGTGCAGGCGACCTGATCATTACGGCAGCAAAATCTGAAAAAGAGAAAATCATCGCTTTTTACGGATTGCCGCCGGAGAAAGTTTTGGTTTTACCCTGCGGAGTCGATCGGGCGCTCTTCAGACCGCTTGAAAGTGCGGAAACAAGGGCGAAAAATAAAGAGCAGAGCGGTATCAAAGGCAGCAGTGAGAAAGTGATCCTCTCTGTTGGTCGCATCGAACCTGTCAAGGGTTTTGATCTGCTGATCAATGCGGCCGGGCTGCTGCCTGCGGAAGAAAATTTTAAAGTGCTG
>PWUG01000414.1 GCA_003562605.1 Syntrophomonadaceae bacterium
AAAGGAAGCAAAAAAGGTGGCACATCGATTATCTGATTGCAGAAGCCGATGCAATAACCCCGGTGCCGATCATCAGCAGCGATAACCTGGAATGCGAGCTGGCCGATAAATTGCAAGGAATAGCAGATCGCCCTGTGAAAGGCTTTGGCTCATCAGACTGCAGTTGTACAGGTCATCTCTTTTATTTTACAGAAAATCCGCTTCACAACCCCCGCTTTATTGACTATATCCAGTATTACCGCATCCAGCGGCTTGAAGAGCAATTAGATTCGCAGGTATAAGCCGACCCGTGGCACAGAACCACAGGGGGTCACTCCAAACCGTCCCCTCGCATTCATACTAATGCAACAAGTACTCCGGTCCGCTGAAAGTTAATCTCCCACCTTTCGATGAGAGATTAACTGCCAGTTTATATATGAAAGAATATGGTATTAAGCCTTTTTATTTCGTTTTATACTTACCACAATCATCCAGATTCCTACAGCAATTAAAGCAATAATCCACAGGTAATTAATCAGGTTCAGGTATTCGAACCACTGACCGGAAATACTGAGGCTGATGATCCCGGCCAGAACTAAAAGTCCCGCTGCAGGATAAATCGGCCAGAAGCGTTCTCCATGGTCCATATTAGTAAACCAGAAGGTATGGACAAGGAAAACAGCAAGAAAACTGATACTGAGCCCCAGGAAAAAATAGGCCGGGTTTAATTCTTCATAACCGGGGCGCCCTGAAGCCGCGGCAAAAACTGCGATTGAAAGCAGTACTGTCCCCGGAATCAAAAATCCTACATTACCGTATTCTTTTCTTCCACCAAGCAATGCATAGGTGGCAATGAACCCCAGGGCGAGCAGGAATAGAAATGCCTGACCGGGGATTACACCCAACTGGTTTAGAAGCAGGAAGACCCCGGCAATGATTAAGAGAATACCGCCTTTATAAGTTTTACTCATGACAAACATCTCCTTTGTTTTTCTTTATTTTAGTCCAGGAGAATTTACCTGCCCAGTAACTGCAGTCATTGATTAGTAATTTGTTTATATGACCCGGGTCATGATAATTAAAGAAGATGATCAGGATAAATTATATTTCAGGGCAAGAAGAACTGCCTGGGTTCGATCACTGGTACCCAGCTTGCCATAGATAACACTAACCTGGTTCTTAACGGTTCCCTCGCTCAGGAAAAGCCTGGCGGCAATATCGCTGTTACTCAGACCTTCAACCATTAAAGCCAGGATTTCTTTTTCCCGCCGTGTCAAAGCTTCAGTTTTATACCCATCCGTTTGTTCTTCTGCTGAACTACCCGCACCGGATGCCTTTTCAACGAGCTTGGCCGCGATTTCAGGCTGCAAAACTATATCACCATTGAAAGTAGCCCGAATGGCCCCCAGCAATTTTTCTGAAGGCAGATCTTTCAGAAGGTAGGTTTTTGCTCCTGCTTTGAGGGCCTTGATAATAAGTTCATCGTCGTCAAAGGTTGTTACTACAATGACCCTGGTTGCCAGGCCCTCGGCAGAAATCAGTTTTGTCGCTTCCACACCATCCATTTCCGGCATGCGGATATCCATCAAAACAACATCAGGTGTTAACCTGCGGCAAAGCTCCAGCGCTTCCTTACCATTGCCCGCCGTACCCAGTACTTCCATATCTTCTTCCAGATCCAGGATAGTCTTAAGTCCCTCTCTCATCAAGCGCTGGTCATCGGCAATAACTATTTTGATTGTATTGCTCATAAGGCAAGTTCCTCCAGGGTCAGCCTGACTAAAAACCCACCGGATTTTTGATTAATAAAAGATACCTTAGCTCCCAAATCAGCTGCACGTTCGCGGATACCCCGCAGGCCGTGGCCTTCGGACAATTCCAAATCGCCTTTTCCATCATCCTCAACTTCAAGGAACAAACCATTTTCATTTCGCCGCAGGCGTACTTTAATCAAGTTCGCTTCACCATGTCGGACACTGTTAGTTATACTTTCCTGAATAATCCTATAAAGGGTTGTTTCCAGTGAAGGGGTTAAATCGAGTTCTTCATCAAGTTCAAATTGGATACGAATACCGCTGCCTGAATAGTCGCGGGCCAACCCTTTAATGGCAGCAGTAAAATCCATATTATCCAGATCGCCGGGACGTAAAGCTTTAACAGTCAGACGCACTTCATCAAGCCCCTTGCGCGCCTGTTCCTGACTCTTCCCGATCTCTGCAAGAGCTTTTTGAGGATCTTTATCCAGTAATTTTTTTCCGGCTTCCAGACTGACGATAACTGCTGTCAGGGTATGGGCCAGAGTATCATGAAGCTCGCGGGCCAGGCGGGAACGTTCTTCCACTGCTACCAGCTGTTCCCTTTCTTTACTGACTTCAATTAATTTATGATAAGCGTTTTCTAATTCTGTACGTGAACGTTCCAGCTGTTCCAGGGCGTTTTCCGCCCGCTCTTTTTCTTCGATTTGCCTGCGGGCCATATAACTGAAGGCATAGGCGAAAAAGAAAAACAGACAGTTGATCAGAACAACTGCCATATTATCCCAATTAAGCATCGATCGCCAGCTAAATCCAATCGCACTGACCGCAGGGAACCCTATAAGGGATATTATAAAGATTCTGTCTCCATTTGGACGCGGATAGATAAGGAGGCTTTCGGCTATTAGAATCACCAGCAGTATTCCTCCAACCGAAGTGCCATCCAGGAAAATAAAAATAAAAACTATAAGGATTTGTAAGTAAAGGCTGGGAACGCTCAAGGATGGCATTTTCGCGTCGAAATAATGAGAGCGGATACTATCCAACGTAAACACAAAAAAGAAAGGGATCAGGGGCCCGGTGATTATAAAACCACTGTGGCTAAAAACAACCCATAGCACGGCGAGATAGCCACCGTACTTTGCCAAATTTAATATATAAGCAGTTTTTCGATCCATAACAGGTTACAGCCCGGGATAAATTGATTCAGTTGGGATATAATTTTGATCACAAGGGCTACCTCCTGAACTATTATAGCATAGCGTTGTAAGCTTAGCAGGGTTACCTGCTGCAGGCGGCAGCGCTTGCAAAAAAACTTTTATTATATTATAATATTATAATATATGGTTTAGACAGGAGGCGGTATCAATGAAAAAAACTATCTTAATAATTTTACTGGGGTGGCTGCTCCTGATCCTGCTAACATCTTGCAGCGCGGTGGATCAGGCAGATCATTCGACAGTCGAAGAAAATGCTACCGGCGCTGTTGAAGAGGAAGGAATCGAACAGGCCGAATATATTAAGCTTACTCCCGAAGAAGCAAAAGATATGATTGATAATAATGATGTAATCATACTGGACGTGCGCACGGAGGAAGAATTCCGCCAGGGGCATATAGAAGGCGCTATCTTAATCCCCGATTATGATCTTGATAAACTTGCCGGGGAGAAACTGCCGGACAAAGATGCCACGATTCTTATCTATTGCAGATCCGGAAATCGCAGCAAGCTTGCCTCGCACTTCCTGATCGGCATGGGCTACCGGAATGTATATGATTTCGGAGGCATTCTTGACTGGCGTTACGGTGAAGTCCAGGGCGAGCCAGGTAATTAAGGTTGAAAGAAGATACCTGCAGTTTACAAAGCTTAATCTGAAATATAAGAAAGGGGAGATTTTAATGGCAGAGCTAAAAATGGCTGAGACTAAAGTCCCATGGTATAAAAGAATTTCACCTTGAATACTGATCTATATACTGCTGGGAGCAGTATTTGGGTTATATAGCTTGATACAATATCTGGTTCAGTAGCACAACAGATTAAAGAGAACGGTTGTTATATCTGAACGCTACCGAAAAGCTTGGTTTGGCTTTAGATATATTTGAATACATTCAGTTTGTATACAGGGGGCAATTATAAGTGTCCCCTGTTTTTACAGCGCTGAATTCGTGTTAAATATCTTTATTAACCATCTCCGTTATCATCATCTTCCTTTTTTTTACGCCAACCATTAATATAATCATAATCTTTATCAAAATAAATTTTAAAGGGTTGAGAAGAAGTTTCTTTCCAGCTAACCAGCCTAATCACCAGATGCATTAAAAACCGATATATAAATAAAATAAAAATCCCCAGAAAACAAAAATATAGAAATTGTAAAAATATGTTTTCTGGTATATTCTGTTTAATTATTTCTAAAACACTATTTATGATCTCCATTTTTCATACCCATCTTCCGTTTCTTTGAAACAGATTCGTATAAATTAATTATACCATGCTACAATAAGAACCCAAATTTTGTGCGAATGGAACCTCCCACCTATC
>PWUG01000005.1 GCA_003562605.1 Syntrophomonadaceae bacterium
AACGCAGAGTTTACCGAGTCCGGTCAGCTTTCAGAAGATTCTTATAAAGAACTTGAAGAAGCAGGAATCCCTAAAGCCTTTGTGGACAACTACATCAAAGGTCTTGAGGTTCAGGCACAGACTTGGACAACCAAAGTCTATGACAAGGCAGGAGGACAGCAGACTTATGAGACAATGGTCAAATGGGCTGAGACCAATCTTACTGCTGCCGAGAAACAAAACTTCAACAACGCCGTACAATCAGGCGATGAAGCCCAGGCTTCCCTCATGGTGGATGCCCTTAAAGCCCGTTACGAAAGAGCTAACGGAACCATGAAACGTAATGCCCTTCAACCTAAAGAGTCCGTGGACAACTCTTCAGGTCATGGAGGATACCATTCAGTGGCAGAAATGAAAGCTGATATGAGTGACCCCAGGTATGGGTCAGATGAAGCTTTCGACCGATACGTCCAAAACAAAATCCGACAAACAACTATTTTCTAAACCCCATCTCCATCCAAGACAATAATAAAACAACAAGCCCAACCACTGCTGGCTGAGGTCAGCTAAGTGTATGGATACCTTTGCGTTGAGTTGAGTCCTACGGAGAAATACAAATCCAAAGGAGTTTTATTATTATGAGTGCAACTGTAACTTTTATAGGTTCTGACAATACCGCTACCGCTAATATGGCCGAAGAGCGGGCATTGTTTCTTAAAATGTTTGCTGGTGAGGTTCTTGTAGCCTTCCCCAAACACACCATCTTTATCGACAAACACCGTGTTAAATCCATTACCTCCGGTAAGTCCCATCAGTTCCCACTGATCGGACGTATGCCTCCTGCTGAGTATCACACTCCTGGTGAGTTGATCCTTGGTCAGGAAGCACCCCTGGCGGAGAAGGTCATCGAGGTTGACAGACTCTTGATCTCCCATCTCTTCCTGGATAATCTGGACCAGAAGCTTTCTCACTTCGAAGCTCGTGGTGAACTGTCTTCCAATATGAGCAGACGTTTGGCTTTGACCTACGACAACCATGTGGGTAGAAACCTGATACTGGCAGCTACTACTGCTGGTGCTATTACGGATGATACCACTATGGGTGGTACTGTCATTACTGATGCTGAATTGGATGATTCCACTGCTGCCACCAAGATGGCTGCATGGATGGATGCCATTTATAAATGTGCTGAGACCTTTGACACCAAGTGGGTCAATGATGGCACCCGTTGGTTGGCTGTTAAACCTTCTGACTACTACTTCCTTAACCGTACTGCGATGGCCTCCGGTTATCACGTCATGGAAAAGGACATTGGTGGTTCTGGTTCTCTGTCACGAGGTGACGTTGGTCCGTTGGCTGGTATTGAACTGATTAGCTTTCCTGGTATACCTACCGCTAACTATTCCGGCGATGATTTCCACAAGGTGAATTGTACCAATACTGTGGGCATCTGCTGGACCAAAGGTGCTGCCGGTACCGTCAAAGCTTTCGACATTGGAGTTGAGACTGATTATCAGGTTGAAAGACAGGGCCACTTGCTCGTAGCCAAGTATGCTATGGGCCACGGTGTGCTTCAGTCTGAATGTGCTATTCAGTTGAAGACTGCGTAATCCATAGGGGTATTCCTACAACAAGGAGTACCCCTTTTTTTATTATACGGAGGTATAAAAATGATATTGAACAAAAAAGTAGAATGGAAACGTGGATGGGTAAACACTCAAGGTGCTGCCCGGTTCACAAGAAAAAACATCATGTACGATGGGATGGTTGCCCGTGTTAAAGTTGGTGAAGCTGTAGAAGCAGGGGACGTCCTTTATCAGAGACACCATCTGGTACCAGATTGGAGAAAGGCTAAGGCTGATGGCACTGCCACTTCCCCTGGTATGGCCTATGCCCTTGAAGACGGTGGCGCTAATGCTATTATTGAAGTCCTGCTCCAAGGATACATCTACGACGATTCCGTAAATTGGGGTGTGCTTGCAAACGGTATCATATCAATTGATGGGACTGTAGAAAATGAGGATTACTTCATTATTAATGGTGTAAAGTTTGAGTTTACCACTACTGCTGGTGTTCTTTCTGATGAGAATGCTATTGAGGTAGATGTGTCAGCGAGTGCTTTAATAGCTGCCGCTAAGATTGCATGGGTTGCGGCTTTGGATAAGGCCATTACTGATGGTATTATCCCTGTTACCAGGGCAGAAGAGTGGTCCACCAATGACTTGACCTTAACTTCTAAGATCAAGGGCTATGCTGGTAATGAGATTACCTTAGTGAACGACGGTGCTGAACTGGATGTCAGTGGTGAAAAGATGACCAACGGTGTAGAGGGTGGTACTCTGTATCTCAGTGCTGCCGCTGCCGGGGGGATCGTTACTTCGATGCCAGACAGTTCCGGTGATCAGGGCCAAGCCTTGGGTTATGCGCTGATGGCTGAAGAGTTTATCTTCAACCCGAGTTATGACATCATAGTCGGTGATTAATTATAATTTCAATTTTAAAGCCCCTTACATCGCCGTAGGGGGCTTTTTTTATAAGGAGAATACTAACACATGGCCTATGGAGATTATAGCCGTACAACTGAATTAGAGGCTGTTAATACCTGTCTATCCATCATAGGTGAACAGCCGGTAAATAGTCTTGATCTGTCAGGAGTGACTAAAGCTTCCCTGGCAAGAGACTTGATCTATAACGTATCCAGAAGAATACAAAATGAAGGCCTGAACTGTAACACGGAGATAAAGGCGCTTACCCCAAATGTCAGTGATGAGATTCAGTTGCCCGGTAATGCTATCTCTGTCGAGCCGGTCAGTGCTGCTGACAACCACTTCATTGAACGAGACTCAAAACTATATGACCGTAAGAATAACACTTACACAATAACCGATCCTGTAACAGTCAGGATAACCTACTTCCTGGAATGGACAGACTTACCAGAGCATGTGCGGAATTACATTTCGATTGTTGCTGCCAGGATCTTCCAGACCCGGTATGTATCTGATGAAGCCCTTCACATGTTCTCAGAGATGGATGAGGCTAAGGCCCAGGCTAAGTTTGCAAGGCTTGAGCTGGACTCCGCCCCAACCACCGGTGAAGTGTTTGACCACACCAGGACAAGTGAGCTTGACATAATTAATGCCTGTTTGGGTTTAGTAAAGGAAACCCCTCAAACATCTCTAACCTCTACCGGGACATCCAAGGTGGAGTTTGCAAGAGCACTGCTTCATAATACCTCAAGAAGAATCCAAGCTGAAGGTCTGAACTGTAACACCGAGATCGTAGAACTTCCAGTAGTATCCACTGAGATACCCCTACCTGCTAACTGTTTGTCAGTTGAGGTTAGACGCCCTTACGACCATAGGTACGTCGAGCGAGAGGGTAAACTTTATGATAGGATCGGGAACACCTTCACCATTGCCGACCCCGTTGAGGTAGAGCTTACCAAGTTCCTTGAATGGAATGACCTTCCTGAACACGTCAGAAGTTACATTGGTATGGTTGTTATCAGATTGTTCCAGGCCAAGTACATCATTCCCACCGGGGATGACCAACAACAACCGGCCTTCCCATTTACTGAGATGGAAGAGGCTAAGGCACAGGCTAAGTTTGCCAGACGAGAGTTGAACTCAGCAGACCTGTCAGGTGATGAACCAGAGAACAAATCAGAAGAGTTAGAGATCATTAACATGTGCCTGGACACCGTAAAAGAAACCCCTCAAACAACTTTGACCAGTGTGGGTACCGCTAAGGCCAGACATGCCAGGACATTGCTGAACTCAGTCAACCGATCCGTGCAGAATGAGAAACTAAATTGTAACACCGCACGACGCACAACCCTGGAACCAGATCAGGCTGATGCGATCGTCCTACCTACAAACTGTCTGGATGTCACCACCTTGTACTCTATTGATAGGCACCTGACCGAAAGGAACGGTAAACTATATGACCAAAAGAATCATACGTATGAGATCACACGGGATGTCGTAGCAGACGTGACCGTGTTCTTACCCTTCAGTGAGTTACCAGAACACGTCAGAGAGTATATCAAGATTAGGACCATACGGTTATTCCAGAAGAAGTATCTGGACCGACCGGAATACCATACCTTCACTGATGAAGATGAATACCGAGCCAGGGCCGCCTTCATGCGAAAGGAGTATTTTAATATGCCCACTTCGATCCTGGATAACGTGAACATAAACCCACGAGTGTATAGGAGATAATATATGTACGTTCACCAATTAATCCCTAACCTTATGGGGGGAGTATCTCAACAGAACTCTGCTTTGAGACTTGAGAATCAATGTACCGTGCAGGAGAACTGCCATTGCACAGCAACCGATGGATTGATTAAGAGACCTAATTCAGAATGGGTCAAGACCATTGGGCATATCTCTGCCCCTACTTCTGGCTTTGTTCATGCTATTGAAAGAGATGAGGCTGAGAAGTATCTTGCAATATTTACAACCGATTCCACTACACCGATCCGTGTGTTTGAATTGGATGGTACTGAGAAGACCGTCCAGTATGGTCATGTTGATGAGGATTTCAATTTAACCTTAGATGCTGACGTAAAGAAATATATTACACAAGGCGGAATCACAGATGCCTTTACACAGTTGAAAGCTGTGTCAGTGGCAGACCACACCATCATCGTCAACACACAGAAGGTTGCCGCAACTTTAGCAGACACCCAGGCAGTAAGGCCGGACCGATCATATGTTTACTTTAAGTCCCGCCATAAGGGAGAACATCAAATAACTCTAAAGTGGCAAGAAAGTGGTGAATGGCAAACAGCCCTTTGGGGAGTAGTCACCACAACCGATACGGAAACCAACGGGTTAGCAGGATGGTTTGTTACCAATCTCCCTGAGGAGCTCAGTGGCAAGTTCACGGCAGGAGCTATCAAAAGTGTCTTATGGATAGAGCCTATAGCCGAATCAGGTGTTGACCCGAACACCATGTACGTTGAGACCGACGATCCTTGGGGTAATCAGGATATGCACCCGATCAATAAACATGAAGTCAGTGATCTGTCAGACCTACCTCCGGGGATGCCGACTACGGTTATTATTAAAATAGGGAAAGACTCCGATGGTGGTAAAGAAGATTACTACATGAAGTATGATGTCGAACGATCCAGTTGGTCTGAAGCCCATGCATGGGGTCTAAAATATAAGTTCGATGAAAGTACACTACCGCACCGACTCATCCGGCTACCAGGCGGGACGTTTGCTTTCTGTCCGTGTCCATGGACCGAGCGTAGAGTAGGTGATGATGACTCTAACCCGTGGCCTACGTTCACAGGGGAACGAATCAACAACGTAGCATTCCATAAGAATAGATTCTGGTTCTTGTCTAAAGATAATGTGATAAGCTCACAAGCCGGGGACTTCTTCAACTTCTTCAGACGTACAGTATTAGAGATCATGGACGATGACCCTATTGATTTATCGGTAGCGTCTGAAATGATTAACACCTTGATCTCAGCTACATCATTTGAAAAAGGTTTGATCTTATTTGGAGAAAGAGCGCAATTTGTTCTTCACTCCGGGGATAAAGTCCTCAGCACCAAGAGTGTGGTTATTGATGAAACCGTTAGATACAATCTTAATACCACGTGCAACCCGGTGAAGATGGGGTCCAGTATTTTCTTCCCGTGTCCACAAACCAATATCTTAACCGCTACAACACACACCAGTAAGTATCTATCCTTGCGGGAATACACCGTCATGCCTGACACAATTATTCAGGATGCCCCTAACGTAACCATCCATGTGCCGAGATATATCCCTAATGGACTTCTAAGGATGACCGGCTGTAATCAGTTGGATATGTTGTTCGTGTATTCGTACTCAGAGCCATCAGCTATCTATGTTCAACAGTTCTTATGGCAAGGAAACGAGAAGATCCAACAGGCGTGGATGAAGTGGACCTTTGATTGTTTTATATGGCACATCGAGGTTGTTGGAACCTACCTGTATATGTTGGTGGAAACCACTGCTAACGGGTTCATGTTCCATACCATCAACCTTGAGAATGTAGAAACCCAAGGAGAAGAGATCCGGTATCATCTGGACCAATTAATAGATACGGACACTGCTGGTTATAATGCTGGCACAGACAAGACCACCTTCACTTTGCCCTACACAGTGGGAACATATGTTGCGGCTGATTGGGATGTGATAGATGGATCGACCGGGTTAGCCTTCTCTAAAGCTGAATATACTATAATAGCGTCGAGCGTTATTATAGATGGAAACCACACAGGAAAGACCATTTGGGTAGGAAAGACCTACCAAGGCAAGTACCAGTTTTCAGAATGGTACTTTAAAGATGAAGGAGGCAGACCTCTCATATCTGGTAACGTCCAGGTTAAACGTTTGGTACTATCCTTCTTAAACTCCGGCCCATTCAAAGTCGTTACAACCCCCCTCAATCGTGATTCTCTGGAAGAACCTTTAACTGAAGAAATGTCAGGAATCAAAATTGGTGAGTCAACTATCGGGGGTGTGAAACTATTAACAGGTGAATACTCTTTTATGATTGCTGCTGATACCAAGTTGACAAGAGTGGAGATCTTTATAGACTCCCATTTACCGGTATCAATACAAACAGCCGTATGGGAGGCTATCTTCACCATGAGAGGAAAAGGGAGGCAAAGAGAATGAAGATAACATATAAAAGTATAAATAATCCACACGACAAAGATCTTCAGGATCTTGTCATCCGGGAAGCTGATAAAGAAGAATTAAGAATATTCAACCCTAAACTTTCCACAATCGAACTTATCCAGAATTGTGTCCGGGACTCCACCAGGACTATGCTTGCCAAGGTGGATGGTAAACCGGCTGTCTTGTTTGGTGTTAAAGAATACCCTGAACATGCAGCCCCTTGGATGATTTCATCCCATGTGATCGAGACCATTCCAGTAACGTTTTGTAAGATAGCCAGCGCCTTGATTGATGCTATCCTTGGTCAGCACGACATATTAGTGAATTACGTGGATGCCAGGAATACGATGCACGTGAAGTGGTTGAAATGGATAGGGTTCAAGTTCATGCCTCAACATGATTTTTATTATCGAGGTTGCTGGTTGAACTATTTTGAAATGAGAAAGGAATAAAGTATATGTGTGATCCAGTAACAATCACTTTTGCGGCGGTAGCGGCGGCCGGAGCCGGGGGAGGTCAGGCGTTGTCTATCCGACAACAACACAAGGCCGCCAAGGCGCAGTCTAAGGCTGTCCAAGAGGCAGGACATTTAGACTATCAATCTCTGTTAAGACAGTACCAAGAGTCTAATGAAGACGCTGCCCGCCAGGGACTTCAAAGACAAATCCAGACCGAGCGATATAGAGGCAGACTCCGAGCAACACAGGCTGACTATGGTGTAGCAGGGCAAAGCCCTATGCAACTATTGAACCAAGCACTGATGGCAGAGCAGTATGACCTGGGAGTTGTAGATTCCAATAGGCAATCGTCCCTTCTTCAGACCAAGGATGCTATGGCGGCTACTCAATCAAGAATGGCAGGGCAATTAAACCAGGCCCGAGGCATGACAATGGGTAAGTTTGGTCAGGCATTAGCCATTGGGTCCAGTGCATTAACCGGTGCTCAGGCAGGGTATAGTTTAGGCCAAGGTGTGAGTGATGTAAGGCCGAAGAAAATAGGAGATTCAACTTAATGGAAAAAAGAAAACGAGGACAACCAGAGGTTCATCCCCAGGAGTTCTTCAACCCTATGACCCCGAGGGTCGAGCGTAGTGCAAGGCCAGTGGCCCAGGTAGCTCAGGCCCAACCCCCAAGCAGAACAGGTCAAATGATCTCAGAAATGGTTCCTCAAATGAGTCAGAGAGCCTCTTCCTTGTTGAATTTTGTTTCTGATGCACGAGAACGCAAAGGGATAATGTCTGCTCTGGCCGGAGAAGAACGTCCTGAAAAGGCCTCTGATGCTTTTATTCGGGGTTATGAGCGATACAACGCCATGGCTAAGGTTAATCAATATAGTCGAGCTGTTCATGATTTGTACATGACCAGCGGCGATATGACCCCGGAAGAGTTTATACAGGCCAGAGGCGAAGTAGAAGCTGAATTTCTGTTGGGAGCTCCAGAAGAATTTATCCGACATTTTGTCCCGAAGGCAGATGAAATAGCCACTCGCTATGACAAACGTGTCATAGAAGACCAACAAAAACACCTTGTTCATGGTCATATTGAGGATACCAGACAAAGGATGGAAGCTGAGTATGACCTTGTTATAGGGATGTTGGAAGAAGACCCTGACTTGAATGTAGGGAAAGAGTTACGGAAAAGACTGACTCAGATCCAAAATGATTCAAAGGAACTGAAGTTGGTGGATCGTAACACTATCTCCCAACACGCTCTTCATGTTGTGGGGCGAAAAGCTGTTATGGACGCTGACCCCGACATAATTGAGGATTTTATTTCAGAACCAGATGAATCCGGTTTTGCTTTAAGACACAACCCTGATTTTGGAGACACGGCCTTAAACTATTACCAGAACGCTTTAACAGCAAAAGATGCTCAAGAACGTCTTCAAGCGCAGGAAGAAGTTAAAGCCCATAAGCAAATGGTAGAAGCTTTCGAGAAGATCTTAATTGAGAACTTGGAAGAAGGCACACCGGAAGCTCTTCAAAGAGCCAGACAGCTTATAGATGACTGGGGGCCGGATATCTCACCGGCGACTTATCATAGATACCTGAAGCGGCTTTATGAACAGCAGGACGAGGCTTACTTTGCCAGATCGTCTGCTCCTGAAATGTATGATTTCTTTCATTCACTGGCAATAAGAGGACAGTTTGCCCCGGAACTCCGGGATATGGCACATAACGTATTGTCCAGGGATGATTATCTGGAATTGACTAAACTCAGCAACAACGCTTTAATGTCTAAACAGAAAGCCGGGCCGAGTGCCAGCAAATGGTTTAATGATGCAAAAGCTTCAGCCATGAATGTTGCCATGGCATCCGGTGCTGATGATGTTCTCGGGAGATTTTCAGATACCCCTGGGGCGGTTGAACGAGGTTTTCTGATTGACAACCTGATGAACCAATGGTTCGCTAATCGAATTAAGGAAGGTACTTACGGTACCGTTACCTGGGAAGAGGTTAATGAAGTGGCTGAAAAAGCTGTGGATAAGGCTGTAAAACTGTACCCGATTGACACTATTTATCGAGGTGTTAGAGGGGCCGAAGACCAACTATATGGTGGTAGCGAAGAAAGAACCCCGGAGAATCTTCTTCAGGATGAAAGAGACGAACTAAGACGAGAACTTGAGATGGAATTGAGAGGTGAATAAAGGTGCCAATACATTTAGAAAAAGATACCCCAGGCTTTTGGGATCAGTTACGCAAGCGTAGACAGGAAGTCCAGGACTGGCGACAAGAACGTCAAGAAGCCCGAGAAGAGCGAGAAGAAGCCAAGCGGCCTGAGTGGACTCCTGAACGGATCACAAAAGCTCTGGATGAAGGTGAACTGGATACCCAAACTGCCCGGCAGCTTTATACCACCTATGGTATGCAAACGGACTACTGGAACTTAACCCCTTATCAAATCCGTACTGCCCGTGAGTTGGGCATGTTGAACGCTGAACAAGCCTTGAGTATTCTTGACCGTCAAGATCAGCCTTACTGGTGGCATACCCGTGACCTGTTAAGAGGTATTGCCACCGGCACAAAGGATTACCTGGAAAATATGTCCGTCCAAACCGGTAGGCTTGTAAATTGGGCCACTGGTCGAGATGATGATTGGACATTTACAGAGGAACCGGATAAGCCTGAAGCCCTTCCCGGAGAACTTACATCGAAGATAACCGAGTGGGGTTTGGCTTTTGGTACCGCTGGTAAAGCCCTCCAAGGTGCCGGAGTGTTAGGAGCCTTTGTTAACAGTGCCAGGATGAAATCTCTGGCAGCTTCCAATCCGGCAGTTGCCAACTTTGTACAGGCGGCTGTTGTGGGTGGAGTTAAAGGTGCCGCTGCTGATTATGTTTCTCTTGACCCGTATGACGGCCGTGTTGCTGACTTGATGGAAGAGAAGGGAATCCTTCCAGAGTTTCTGATGTTTATGACATCTGATGAAGACAACCCGGAAGCCTGGGAGAGGTTTAAAAATGTTGCAGAAGGCCTATTCATAGGTACCGCTTTAGAAGCTGTCATGTTGGGGGCCAGATCGTTAAGGGCCGCTAAGTTAAACAAACATGGTGGAAGCACAGAAGCGTTAACCAGGGAAGCGATGGAGCATTCCGATCCAAGGATAAGCAGAGCTTTCCGTCAAGGCCAGGAGCAAGCTGAACAAGCAGCAGCCGCAGAAGCCGCAAGACAGAGAGAAATCCTGTTCAGGAAGTTTAAGGAACCGGCTGAAACGGCGGCTGAGAAAGCAAGAGAAATTAAGTTCAGACAATTCCAAGACCCTGGAAAACCAAAAAAGAAGATCGCAACCAAGGCTGTTACAAAAGGAGTCGGTGAAGCCGGTGTAACCCCTGAGGCGGTTGTGGATGAAATCCGTGGAACCAGAGCACCTGAGGCTGTTATTGAAGAACGAATCGCCGCTATCACTCGAAGTGAAGCTGATAGAAAAGCTGCGGTAGAAGCCCTCCAGGACTTTGTAAGAGGACACGACGCTAAACCGGCGGATCAGGCTATAGCTAAGACCATTGAAAGTTTGGATGGTGAGGTTCACCGTTTATTGGATGTTGTCTACAAACACTCTGAACCGGGCATGAAAGCTGCCAGAGGTTTAGGACAAACCCACGCTATAACTCAGGAAAAAGCCGCCAGGATGTTATCTGAAGTTACAGGAGGATCTCCTGATACAGTTCTGAATACTGCAAGATCCTTGTTTACCGATGTTAAAGATGTGACCCATAAAGTCCACGCAATGTACCGTTTATTTGCCGGTTACACGGAAGATTTGGTTCAAATGGCCCGCCAATACGACGGGAGTTATGAACAGTTGGCCCGGTTAACTGAGCATTTTCAGGTCTACCGGGAGTTTCAGATGATGGTTAATGGTATGAGAAGCGAGTCAGGACGGTTACTTGATATGCACAAGATTAAGGTAGGCCGGGCCAGATTTGACTTCTCCCAGGTTGACTGGCAGAACGTGCCAGACTCCTTGAAAGCAGCGAAACAACCGTGGGAACGTATCATTAAGGACTTTGCCAATCAGCCGGATCTCTATTCCCAGGCTAAGATGGCACGTTCCTGGGGGCATACCTTGCCATACTGGTTCCTCAGATACGCCCAGGCAAACATATTGTGGGGGCCGGTAACTCATGCAGTTAACATATCCTCACAGGTTGCAGCCACAACCTACCGTACTTTGGCAAGAGGTATTGTCAGTGCAGCCACATCATTGAAGACAGGCAATCTGGATCACCTTAAAGCATTTGCAAAAGAACAGTTAGGTGTGGGCCACGCTTTTAAGGTTGCCTTTGAAGGATCAGCCCATCCGATAAAACACTTTAAGAGAGCATTAACAACCCGTGCTGTTGAAGGTATCCCATTCCGGGAAGCCATCCAGCGAGATCCAAACTTAGGTACCTTTTATAAAGCTCTGATAGGAGCCAAAGGTATTATAGATCCTGCCATTAAGGTGGATGACTTTGTTAGGATTAAGAGAAGCCTGGGAAGCAGTTCATTGGCTAAATTAGGGAGTATGGTCGATACCACATTGACCTTACCATTCCATGCTTTGGCTGGAGTAGATGAGGTATTTAAAGGTATCGGAACGCTTTCTAATTATTATGGTGCAGTTTACCGGGAAGGTATGAAGAGAGGTTTGAAAGGTCGAGCCTTAGATCAGTTCTTTAATGACTCCATTTACCGTGGCGACTTTCCGAAACTAAGAAAAGCCATGGATCAAACCGAAGCCCTTACACAACAACAGCGACTACAGCTTATGGAAGTCTCACGCCCTAAAACCTGGGCTGAGAGTGTAGGCGTAGGAAAACAGATCACATACCAGGACGATCTTGGACACGGTTTCTTTGGGAGACTTCAAAGTCCATTAGGTACACCGGCTGGAACGGCGGTTCGAGTTGCCGGTGCTCCATTCTATAAAACCCTGGTAAACTTGATGAAATACTCCATGCGCAACTCTCCATTAGGGTTGTTGTCAGGCCATGTCCATAAACAACTTAAAAAAGGTGGAATGGACATGTGGGAAACCATCACCAGGATGGCAATGGGCGGGGCCATTATGTCATATGCTTGGCATAAGTACGACTCCGGTGAACTTACCGGCAGACTCCCCCATGACCAGTTAACAATCCTTAGAGAAGCCGGAATCCAGGAATACGCAATGTTTAACCGGGAGACCAACCATTGGGTTGACTACCGGAGAAGTGACCCCTTCGGCGCTATGATGGCTATTGCCGCTGATTTGAAAATGGCAATGGATATTTATGACCTTTATGAAGAAGACGAAGAGCTTGAAGACAAGTTTGCTGAAGTCTTTGCTGCTGTTGCCATGGCCTTTGTTGAGCCAACGGTTAACGCCACCTTCATGAGGGGAATGAAAGATTTCCTTAGACTTGTTATGGAGCCGGAATCACCCGGTTTTGCTGAAGGTCTGAAGCGTTTCTCTGTGGATCTGTTCGGTAGAGCGATCCCCACAAACACCGCTATTAAATGGTTCCGCTCAGAATTTACTGCTGATGAGTATTTCAGGGAGGTTAACACATACATGGATCAGATCTGGGCTATGATTAACCCGGATAGATTGATTGTCAGACGTGATCCTATCTTCGGTGAGAAGGTGGAAAGAACTGAGAGGTTCATGTATGCCCTAAGACAGGATGAGATGACTCTTGATCCGGTGTTATTGGAAATGGTTAAGGTTGGTGCGAACGTGGAGCCTATACGAAGCACCCTGGAATGGGCAGGACGTCGACAAAAAATCACACCCCGAGAACGAGAAAGGTTTTATGAAATCTATGAATCGTTGAATCCTCGTGAAGGTTTAACACGTCTAATAAATAGCCCAAGCTATAAAAACATAGGAGATCTGGAGACAAGGGCAACCATGATTAAGGACATGATCTCAGAATATCGAAAGGTAGCCCGAAACGAATTCTTCGGAAGAGATCCAGTAAAGGTTCAGGAGTTAAGAAAACGTTTAGAACTTAAACAAGAACGGATGTTAGGTTTAAGACCGTCCGTTCATCCGTCAACATCATTATATAAATTTATAAAGGAGGATAAGGAAGAATGAGTCAATCATCGTTATTAACCCGAGTCTCATATACAGCCGAGCAAGATCAAACAGATTTTGCGGTGCCGTTCGGATATATCCATAAGACTCATGTTCAGGTATACATTAACAGTATCCCACAGACAGTAGGATCGGATTATACTTGGTTAAACGATGGTATGATTCAGTTTACCTTCGGAGTGGCTGCTGGTGCCGTTGTTTATATCCGGAGAAGGACACCGATCGACGAACGGTTTGTCGTGTTCCAGGATGGTTCTTTCTTAAATGAGAACCATATGAACACCGACAGTAACCAAATGTTTTATAAACTTCAGGAAATACTGGACTGGTCCACCATAACGGACCCATCATTTTATAGTATGGAACAACTCCATGACATCTTGTGGGGTTGGTTAGATGGTAGCTGGTTCGTTGACGAACTCCGGAAACCTCTATGGTATTTACAGGAGATATGGGGTTGGAGTGCTTTATTTGAGCCTGAGATATTTGAAGGTGATGTTTGGCAGAATGTTTTAGATGCTCTACCAGATCGTATACACGGGGCGGAGATTCGCCTGGATGACGCTGAACATACGATTGACTTACAGGCTGGGTATATTGATGAGATTAATCAGACCATCTCCAATGCTCAAATAACTATGGACGGTATGAATGCTTTAATTTCTTTAAAAGCAGACCAAGTGACCGTCGAAGAGTTATTGATTCGTATGACCGGGGCTGAGATAGCCATTGATGGTGTCGAGGCATCCATTACATTAAATGTTATGGAGGCAATACACACCCTTGAGGGGACGGTTAATTATCAGGCCGGACAGTTGGCCTTGTTGACCAACCATTTCTACGTCAAGCTGGATAACAACGGGTACGTGACAGGCTTTGGTCTGTATAATGATGGTCCAGGAGAAAGTGGTTTTATCGTGATGGCTGACAAGTTTGGGATCATTGCCCCCGGTGGAACCGGAACTCCTAAAGCCCCGTTTGTAGTAGACACAGAAACCGGACTGGTTGGTATTGATGGTGCTTTGATTGTTAAAGGGTCCATTGCTGCTGATCGGGTGATGGTGGGGGACATAGATATTTTTATGCTCCAAGGTGCCAGTGGGCTGGTTTGGGCTATGGATGAGTGTGCTCATATGCAGACAGCTAAACAAGACGCTGTTATTAACGACGTAACATTAATTGAAGGTGGGTATCTAAACACCTCTTTCATTGAAGCAAATTCTATCTTAGCCGATGCTATTGCCGTAGGCACCATTAACCTTCATGATCTTATGAACGCTATTGAGATAGACCAACTATGGGATATAAGCGAAGACCTTGTGATGAACAAGGTGGACGCTGTAATAGAGGGTAAAACCCTTATTCAAAAGGGCTTTCTCAACACCGCCTTCATTGAGGCCAATTCCATTGTGGCTAACAAACTGGTCATTGGAGGCATTAATGCCCTCCAATTAATGAACGGCCCCTCACAGGCCGGTGCTGATAAGACCAGTCTGAACACCTCTTTCAATACCCAACGAGTAGGTATCCAGTCGGCCCAGGCGGTTGTTAATTCGGTTTATAATGCCAGTTACGCTAAGAACCTGTCAGACCAGTTGCAAACCCTCCATGACCAGGCCATTCTTGGAGGACACGTTATTATCCAAGGTGGGTATCTGAACGCCAACCTGATTGGGGCCAACACAATCTTTGCGGACCACATCATTGCCGGTCAGATCACAACCGAGAAGATCAATGGCGGGGCTGTGACAACAGGCAAGATAGGGCCTAACGCTGTGTCGTCTTCCGCCCACTATATGTGGCACCCACCAGCGGAAGTTACCAAACAAGGACACAGTAATGGCTGGTTTGATAACCAACGTCCGTGGAATTTTACTGTCAGGTCAGGGAGTGTTGCAACGTCTGGATACCCCATACATGTGGATATTGATTTTATTTTTTATTGGATGTGGAATAGTACAAACCCACAAACCACTCTTGACTTAGGCAACTTTGCGACACGGATTGTCCGGCAGACAGGAAGCACATACACGCCTGTCAGAACTTTACCAATGATATTCGCCACAAGTCAAATATGGGATGGTAACATCAACAACAATGTTTATACGACAGCCTACGCACAGCAACGTTATCGTTTTATAAATCAGCCAGGGGCGGGCCTTCACTCCTTTCATATACAAGGGAGTTACTATCACCCACAAGTATGGGATATAAGTAGAGGTACCGCTTATATCTACTTAGCAAACATGTCTTTAACGGAGTTCAAAC
>PWUG01000151.1 GCA_003562605.1 Syntrophomonadaceae bacterium
AGGAAAGGGGGCGGGTTTGACCTCTTGATAAAAACGGCATTGGTGGTAAAAGGAAGGCGAGGGGCGGACTTATTCCGCCTTCTGAAGCAGTGCAGTGAAATTGACCTGGTCGGATTAGCTTGTCCTGATGGAAAATTTGACTGGCTGACGGAAGCAGAACGGAAACAGTATTTTGTGACCGCTGATCTCGATAAAATAACTGCTCTTCCAGAGCTGGAAACGGTAATTAACGGAACAGGTGAACCTTCCGTGGGAGATTACCTGCAGAATAAATTGAGAAGTGGAGTTAAGCTGGAACAGTTAACACCACCTTCGATATTAAAAGCGGTATTAAATTCCCGGGAACAACTCTTTGAGACGCGATTGTTAAAAGGTGAACTGCTGGCCATATTGAATTCGGTCCAGGATGCAATCGAAGTAGTTGATGCCAGGGGTATAGTCAAGTATGTCAACCCGGCATTTACAAGGGTCACCGGTATTCCTGAAAGCAAGCGGGTTAACTGCAGCATATTTGAAGTTTCGCCACACGGAGCCCTGGCGCAGTCACTTATACAGCAGAAACCGGTAACCGGCTACCGGACCTATGTCGGCGGCTCAGATGCCGACGTCATTTCAAACGCTTCGCCGATTATAGTAGATGGAGAACTTATGGGTGCAGTTGTAGTGTTTCAGCCGGTAGGTGATATTCTAAAATTAATGGATGAGCTAAAACACAGTAACGATATTATTGATAACCTTTATGCCCAGATCGATCAAATATCGGGCAGCCGTTTCACCTTCGAATCGCTAACCGGCAAGAGCAATAACTATATCGCTACTATTGAAAAAGGCCGTAAAGCTGCCCGCAGCGAATCTGCAGTATTGATCAGCGGTGAAAGCGGGACCGGCAAAAGTCTTTTTGCCCAGGCTATCCACAATAGCAGTGCCCGCAAGAAAAGGCCTTTGATAGTTATTGATTGTTCAGCAGTACCCGATTCACTGCAGGAAATTGAAATTTTCGGCTGTGAAAAAGGTGCAATGCCGGGAGTTTTACGTACGCGCATTGGTAAAATTGAATTGGCTGAAGGAAGCACCCTGTTTATCAAAGAAATTAATTCGCTGAATCCGTATCTTCAGAAACAGGTATTAAGAGTTTTGGACGAATACTGTTTTTGCCGTATCGGCGGTGATCAACCAATTCCAATCGATGTCAGGATAATTGCATCGGCCAGCGATAACTTATTAAATGCTTCGCTCCAGGGTCATTTTTCCGAAGAATTATACCGCAAACTCAGCTCAGTTACGGTTAATTTGCCTCCACTGCGCAAGCGTTCTGAAGATATACCTATGCTGGCTTCTGCACTGATGGACCGCCTGAACCGAAAACTCGGTAAAAAGGTCCAGGAAATATCTCCCCGGGCGTTGCAGGAACTTGCCGAGTACGACTGGCCGGGCAATATCAGCGAACTTAAAAGCGCTATTGAGCGTTCGATGGCCGTTGCCGAAGGCCCGGTTATCGAACATCATCACCTGTCGCCATATATAGGGCGCCTGGGGAGCCAGGAAGCACCTGCCTTTGATGAAATAATTCCCCTGGATAAGATGGAGGAAATTATGCTTAAACTTGCCTTGACAAGGTATGGAGAAACCCTTGAAGGGAAAAAAAAGGCGGCCCAGGCCTTGAATATATCGCTTGCTACTCTATATAATAAATTAAAAAAATACGGTGACTAAAAAAATATATTACCGAATGGAGGATTAACATTGAAGCTTTATGAATACCTGGGGAAAGAGCTTTTTGACCGTTACGACATTCCGATTCCCCGCGGTAAAGTGGTAAAAAGCGCCGACGAAGCAGCGCAAGCCGCGGAAGAGCTGGGCGATGTAGTTATAAAGTCGCAGGTCCTGACCGGCAAAAGAGGCAAGTCAGGAGGGATTGCTTTTGCGTCAAGTCCCGCTGAGGCGAAAGCAGAAGCAGAACGTATTCTTAAAATGGAACTTGGCGGTTTTACTGCTGAAAACCTGTTAGTTGAAGAAAAGATTCAGATTGAACAGGAACTTTACCTGGCCCTAACTGTCGATGGAGCTGCCCAACGTCCTGTGGTACTCGCCTCTCTGGATGGTGGTATGGATGTTGAAGATGTTGCCGAAGATCGAATGATCAGATGGACGGTTGATATCACCGTCGGGCTTCAGCCTTATATGGTCCGGGAAATATGCCGCCAACTGGGAGTAGGTGGTAAACTGCAAAAAGAATTCGTCAAATTCCTGCCTAAACTATACCGCCTTTTCAGAGAGCTCGATGCTGAATTGGCTGAAATAAACCCCCTGGCCGTGACACCAGATGGCCTTATCGCCGCTGATGCCAAGGTCACTATTGATGATGATGCCCTTTATCGTCATCCTCAACTGCCGCGGATAAAAGAAAAAACAGACCTGGAACTGAAAGCGGAAGAACTCGACCTGGCTTACGTTGAACTCGAAGGGGATATTGCGGTTATGGCAAATGGTGCCGGGATAACCATGGCTACTCTCGACATGGTTCAGCATTATGGCGGAGCGCCCGCGAACTTTCTTGATTTCGGCGGTGGAGCTGATGTTGGAAAAACAGCCCAGGCCCTGGAACTACTTCTGGGAACCAATCCAAAAGTGCTTTTAATAAATATATTTGGCGGAATTACCCGCTGTGATGTTGTTGCGGAAGCTTTTGTAAGAGTCAAGGAAAGCAAGGGCATTGATCTGCCGGTATCGTTTCGCCTGGTAGGTACCAACGAAGCAGAAGGTCGAAAAATCCTTGAAAAGGTAGGCATAAAAACATTCAACACCATGGACGATGCTGTGAGTCATGCCGTTGAATTGACCGGCACATCCTGATCAGGGCAAGGTTTTTTGCATAGCAGAAAGGAGAATGCAAAATGTCAATATATATAAATGAAAACACGCGTGTCCTGGTCCAGGGCATAACCGGAAATCAGGGGACATTTCATACTGCCCAGATGCTTTCCTATGGAACGAAAATAGTCGGCGGGATTACCCCCGGCAAGGGTGGGCAAACCGTCGAAAAAGTTCCTGTATATGATACAGTTTTCGAAGCAATGGAAAAAGAGCCTGCCGAAGCGAGTATCCTTTTCATCCCGGCTCCATTTGCCAAAGACGCTGCCCTGGAAGCTCTCGATGCTGGTGTGAAAATTTTAGTTCTGATCCCGGAACATATCCCCCTGCACGATGCCATGGATATTATGGCCCATGCCCGGCAGAAAGATGCTGTTGTTGTCGGGCCAAACACTTTCGGCCTGGTCTCTTCGGGAAGTTCAAAAATTGGCATCATGCCCAGTCAGTATTTCATACCCGGCCCGGTGGGAGTCGTTTCACGAAGCGGCACTCTTTGTTACGAAATTATAGGCCATTTGACAGACAACGGAGTGGGGACAACTACAGTTGTGGGCCTTGGAGGCGATCGTGTTGTCGGGCTGCACTTTATAGATGTACTGAAAAAATTTGAAGAAGATCCGGACACCGAAGCAATTATCCTGGTCGGTGAAATCGGAGGAAGCTCCGAAGAAGAAGCAGCATCCTTTATAAAAGAATCGATTAGCAAGCCGGTTTTTGCCTACCTGGCCGGGCGCAGTGCGCCGCCGGGTAAAAGGATGGGGCATGCGGGAGCAATCATCGAACGGGGCAGGGGCACCTTTGATAGCAAGGTCAAAGCGCTTACAGAAGCAGGTGTTGATATAGCTGATTTGCCGGCGGCACTGCCCCGGATGATCAAACCTGTATTGGCTTAAAGTTAGCCTGCAAATTGCCGTTGCAATAAATGGCACAAAACGTTAGAGGGTAAGTTAAGTAATGAGAGGAGGCTGTGGTACAAATTGAATGATCGGGGAAAAAAAGATAACCTTGTACAGGCTAAAGCGGCCTGGCAGGAAAAAGTAAATAAGGTGATCGAAAAACATCCCGAACGCAGGCAATTCAAACTTGACTCGGATCTTGAAATAGAGGGTGTCTACGATCCGCTTAACCTGGAAGATTATGACTATATGGAAAAGCTGAATTGGCCTGGCGAGTATCCCTATACCCGGGGAATACAGCCGACAATGTATCGGGGCCGCCTGTGGACAATGCGCCAGTATGCAGGTTTTGGAAGCGCCGAAGAAACCAATAAGCGTTTTCGCTACCTGTTGGAGCAGGGACAAACCGGCCTGAGCGTCGCTTTTGACCTGCCGACTCAGATAGGTTACGATTCCGATCACCCCCTTGCCCGGGGCGAGGTAGGCAAGGTAGGAGTCGCCATCG
>PWUG01000319.1 GCA_003562605.1 Syntrophomonadaceae bacterium
AGTTGGGGGGATTTTTCAGATCGTGGATTTAGGGGGGATAGATGTTTGGTATGTGGTTTGCCTGTCCCTAATACCAAAAATCTGTTCCGATACCGGGCCTATTGTGTCTCTACGTAAAAAGAAAGAAAAAGGTGAGCTGGGAGTTAAAACAGGTAAAGGTTTTTATGAATATCCGGATAGTTCGACAAGTTATTCCCATAAGAGAGATGTTATGATGTTAAAATTATTGCAGATTATAAAAGACAGTAAAGAAAACAATGAAAGCATGGAATAAAAAGGATGTATCCGAACTTAGAACAGAAAACACAGAACTGAAATAATAATTGACTAATGAAAGACGCGCTTTGCCGTTTTAAACCCCGCTATGGAAGATTTAATTAGAGACACCTCACCAGCAGATGCAAGATAGACATTAAGTAGAATTGTGTGTATACACAAAAGAAATTAAGAAATGAGCGCAATGAATATTTTTAAAGAGAAGGGGGGAATATGATGACCGTGTTAATCACTGGTGGCACAGGTTTTATCGGGGCACATTTGGCTTCAATGCTAGTGGCCGAGGGGAAAAAGGTTGTATTGTTCGAGTTAAACATGAACTACCAATTAATTAAAGACATTGTTGACAGGGTGGAATTGATTCAAGGTGATGTGTCTAATTGGGCCGAAGTACTGGACGTGGTTAGTAAATTCGAGATAAAGGAAATATTCCACACAGCAGCCCTACTGTCAGATAATGCAGAGAAGTATCCTATGAGGGCATATAAAGTAAATGCAACCGGAACCTGGCATGTCTTAGAAGCAGCACGTCAGTTTAAGGTGGAAAGGGTTATGTTTACCAGCACGAATGGAACATACGGTGATCATATAGGCCCACTAGTTTCCAATGATGCCCCCCAATTTCCCCGCATTATGTATGGTGTTAGTAAGATTGCCGGAGAGAGATTAGGCGAATATTACTATTATCGTTACGGAATAGACTTTCGGGGCATCCGATTTCCTTCCGTTATCGGCCCGGGACGTGGCGGAGGTGGAATATCCGCTTATACTACCTTGATCATTCAACAAGCTGCCCTTGGTCAACCCTATGATATATACGTGAATCCTGATACGAGTATGCCTATACTATACATTGATGATGCTGTAAAAGCGTTATTACTACTATCCAGAACTCCCAATGAGCAATTAAGCCGTCGAGTTTATAGTCTCAAAGGGCTGGTATGTAGCGCGAGTGAGATCGTAGAAGAAGTTATGCGTATAGTGCCTGAAGCCAGTTTAAATTATGTGCCTGATCCTCTGATAGTAAACCTAATTAAATATATTCCTAATATGGATGATTCTCTATCCCAAAAAGACTGGGGTTGGAAATGTGACTATGAACAACTCCCGGCCATGGTTGCAAAGTTTATATCCGAATTACGAAGAAGATCGTAATCCAAGAATGCCAGGTTCCGTTTCCAGGTGGGTCTAAAGGTCTCTACCTTGCCCTGGAGAACCAGGGGTTACGTTTCACGCTTCATCGCTTCCCGGACCCATCGTTCCAGGATGCCGAAGATCAGCAGCGCGATGAACATTAAGTTTGCTTTAGAAATATTAATTTTGTTGATTGCACATTAAGCGCGAAATATAATTATAGGTATGATAAACTGACAGGAGAATTCTGCGTATGTATGCCGATCATTCTGAATCTAAAAAGCAACATGCCCTGGAAGTATTTGTTTTCGGCAATTTTCTAGCAAGATGCAGAAAAGGTCTGCTTTCCGAAAAAGCTTGTCATTCAAGAAGGACATGGGAGCTCTTCAAGTACTTTTTATCAAACAAGGGCAAACGCCTTTCTCCAGAGATCACTGATGAATCATTATGGCCTCTGGATGAATATGCGGATCAAAAAGCCTGCTTTCGCTACCATGTTTACAAAATAAGACAAATTTTTAGGCAAGCCTATCTCACCCCAAATACCGTTAACATTGTCTCCTCACATGGCTGTTATTGCCTGGAAACAGGCCAGGATTTTTGGTTCGACGCTGATGAGTTTGATACCCTCTCCCGGAAAGCAATCCAGCTTTCCAAGTACAATTCTTCAGAGGCAATTAATACATACATTGATGCAATATCTTTATATAAAGGAAGTTATCTTCCTGAAATCACTGGTGGCTGGGTCCTTCCTATAAGGAATTACTATCGCAGTCTCTATATTAAAAACATACTTGGACTTTCTTTGTTATTAAGTAATGTCCACGCTTATTCTCAGATCACCGAAATATGTGAAAAAGCTTTCATGATCGAACCCCTCCAGGAGGAACTCCACCTACTTTTCTTAGAAGCTTTGCTGGAAGAAGGCAAAACGGAACACGCCCGTGAACATTATGAATACATAACAATGGAAATGTACAACCAAGACGGAAGAAAACCTTCCAGGGACTTACGAAGAATTTACCAGGCAATTAAAGCTGACGTAAAAAAGACAGATTATGACTTTTCTGATATTCAGCAAATGCTGACAGCATGCGGAAAAGCCGGTGGGGCTTTACTTTGTGACTCCGGGCACTTTTGCTTCCTCTGTAACCTGGAGAGTCGCCGCTCTGAAAGGGGCAAAAACATTATACATGTCATTCATCTAACTTGTACGGGGTCTAACTTTCGAAGGGTGCCATCAACAGACCTCCAGAAATCGGCAGAGATATTGAAGCAATTATTATTGAGCAACCTTCGCAAAGGCGATGTTGTTTCGCAGTGCAACGAAGTGCATTTCTTTTTACTTCTAACAGATCTGAGATACGAGCAGGTGGAAAAAGTCATCAAGCGGATCAAAGAAAAATTCGAGAGTGTGTATTTGCAGGAAGAGGTAATCCTGCGAAACAGCGTCTATTCACTTCCGCCTTGAGAATAGAGATAATGATTCACTTTGACACTTAAAACCATGGCTGCTTGAAAAAAAGCCATGGTTTTATTTATCTACTTTCCGGACACGGTTACTGATCTGATACGTCCTCCCGAGTTAATAGCACTTCCTTATAGTGCGATACTGAAAGTGAAACTAAACTAACGCAAAACTAAGCAAAACTAACACCTCTTATCGTATAATTTAATTAAAAAATTTAGACTTGGGAGAATTGTCAGAGTAAGGTAAGGCTCAAGTGGTTTTTGAAAAATACAAGCTTTTTCGGGTGTGTGTTTACTTGGTTATATTTGTTGCCTTTGTTGTGAATACTAAAACAAGGAGGCATGAAGCATGATAATTTGGGGCCTGTTTTTTGTAGGGTGTGTGTTGTTTATTAACGCGCTATTATTAATGAATAAAATTGATAATAAAGGGGCAGCTGTTTTTAACGTGCTGGTAGGTACGCTTGTCTTTTTAATGGCTTTAATCAATGCATTAAAATTCTTTCCTGAAGACCCTTGGGCGCTGTGGAATTCCGCAGGAGCTACATTATTTGCATTTACTTACTTTATGGTGGGCATTACTAATTTGAAAGATTATGACGGAAAGGCAACCGGCTGGTATTGCCTTTGGGTATCCATTGTTGCAATACCTTTTGCTATAACAAACATGGTCGTTTTTCAAGACTACATTTTTGGCCCCATTTGGTTGTCGTGGAGTTATTTGTGGTTTTTATTCTTTTTATTGCTGGGTTTAGGGAGAAATATATTACGCCTTACAATATGGTCAACCATGATTATTGCCTGGGTAACGTGTACTATTCCCGCATATTTGATATTTATTGGTTATATTTAGGAACCAGGAACTGTCTACTCCGATTTTGAAATCATTATTATTCCCAAATTTATTTGAAAGTATAAGCGCAGCAGATAACCGCCATGCCAGCTTGCCCCATGGTCTATTCGTTCATACAGCGGCGTTTACTTCAGATTGCTAAATGTAGAATTAAATATGATTCTAATATTGCTGATCTAAATATTAAAATGCACATGGGGTGCAATTACTACTTTTATTATGCCAGATATTGTTAATTATTGCTCAAGGAGGTGTGTAATAGATTTAAAGATTAAGGGTTTTAATAGTCCATTGCTTTCACAAGTTTAGAGGTTTTTCGTATATTAATTATTTGAAGGAGGAATTTAGAATGAGACACGGAGACATTTCCAGCAGCGCAGATTGCGTTGGTGTGGCTGTGGTCAATTATAAAGTGCCCAGGTTGCATAAAAAACAAGAGGTTTTAGATAATTGTAAAAAGCACGTTGAACTAATGGAAGGCATGAAAGTAGGTCTTCCGGGAATGGATTTGGTCATTTTTCCTGA
>PWUG01000167.1 GCA_003562605.1 Syntrophomonadaceae bacterium
GGTCGGAGCGAGAGGATTTGAACCTCCGGCCTCTTGGTCCCGAACCAAGCGCGCTACCAAACTGCGCTACGCCCCGTTATTGCATCATGATTATAGCACAGTGAATATTAAAGGACAATAGTTCAAGGCCTCCCTTTAAGAGCCTTGATACTACAATATATTGATAAGCTGCTGCGTTAAAAAGAAGGCTATTGCTTGAGAAAAAAATAACTTGCGCAAATATTTGCAATTTTATTGACATATTATTTTGTTCCTTGTATAATGACTCAAGAAAAACTTTAAAACCTTAAATTTTTAGTAATGGTCGTTTAAATAAACGCGGCCGGGAAGGCGGAAAGCGCTTGTGGAATATATTGTTATAATCGGAGTAATTCTTTTGATATCATGGGGTGTCAGAGTTCTAATTCATCTACAGCTTAAAAATCGCAAGCGTTGAGTTTCCTATCCGGGACATTTTGCATTATCAACTGAAAGGAGAGGTCTAGGTGTTAAATGCCATTATTTTTGTCGGTTTCTTTTTGGCTATTACTCTCCTGCTTTGGTTTATGGTAATCAGGGATGTCAAGAAAACTAATTGAGATTGTTGCCATTCTAAATATTAAAATTTAGTAAATAAGCCTAAAATATGATTTTGTATTTTTCCGGCTAATAAGTTATTATTATAGGGGTGTCCAGGACATCCCTATGTTTATTTTAAAGGTTCATTCTTGCCGGGGTGAAGCGATTGAAAAGACATTTAAAAGTAAAAGTTGGGATCCCTAGAGCTCTCGCCTATTATACTTTTTATCCTCTCTGGAAGGTTTTTCTTGAAAAACTTGGGGCCGAAGTAATTATTTCAAAGATAACAAACCGTAAAATCCTTGAAAATGGTATTAGGGAAACGGTAAATGATGCCTGTATCCCGATCAAGGTTTTTCTTGGGCATGTGTTCGATCTGGCCGAAAGGGTAGATTATATTTTTATACCCCGTATGATTAGCGCTGATGGGCAAGCTACTTTTTGCCCTAAATTTCTCGGCCTGCCGGACATGGTTCGTTATGCAGATGTTACACTTCCTGCACTTATTGATGTTCGCTTCAACCGCAGGGGTTTTCCGGTGGGATTGCTGCGCTTTTTTTATTCTGCAGCGGCAGCCATCGGTGTAAAAAACCCATTCAAAGTAACGTACGCTGCAATGCAAGCTCTTCGCATACAGAAGCAATACCAAAAGTTTTTATTGAAAGGGCTTAAACCGGTGGAGGCTGCTGAAGCTGTTTTTGAGCAAAAAAAACAAGAGGATGCAGGTTTGGACTGGTCGGCAAATGATTCTCGAAAGGGAGAAGCAGTAGTTGTTGCTCTGCTTGGCTATCCATATGCAATTTATGATCCGTTTATAAGCGCCGGTATTTATAATAAACTGCTTAAATTGGGGGTTGAAGTTATAACTTTTGAACAGATACCTATGCGTGCAATGCGCCGTTTCTCAAAAGTTTTACCCCAGAATTTTTTCTGGTATTACAGCAACCAGGTTTGTTGGGCTGGTCTGTATCTTTTGGAACAAAAGAATATTGTTGACGGTATAATCCATATCACCGCTTTTGGCTGTGGACCCGATGCAATGGTAGACAAAACTTTAGAGCTGGAAGCTAAATCAGCCGGCCTGCCCTTTTTAAGCCTGACTATCGATGAGCATACCGGTGAAGGAGGGGTACAAACCCGTCTGGAAGCTTTTGTCGACATGTTATGGGCGAAGAGGACCATGAATAAGGTGGGTTAAGCGTATATGAAGATATATTTAGGTATCGATGTTGGCTCTGTTAGCACAAACCTGGTCATGATTGATATTGACAATAATATGATTGCTTATGAATATTTGCGGACCAGGGGACAACCGATCCAGGTCGTTCAGGAAGGGTTAAGAAACCTGGCTTCGAAAGTTCCTGCTGGTGCAGTAGTCAGCGGTGTTGGTGTTACCGGCAGTGCGCGTAGCCTGATCGGGGTTGCGGTTGGCGCCGACGTGGTTAAAAACGAGATTCCTGCTCATGCTATAGCAGCCGATCTGTTCGTGCCCGGTGTTCAGACTGTCCTGGAAATCGGGGGGCAGGATTCTAAAATGATAGTCCTGCGCCACGGGGTGGTCGTTGACTTTGGCATGAATACGGTCTGTGCTGCCGGAACCGGGTCTTTCCTTGACCACCAGGCAGCCCGCCTTGGTATACCGATAGAAGATTTCGGTGCGTTGGCTCTTAAAAATAAAAACCCGGTGCATATTGCCGGTCGTTGTTCGGTTTTTGCAGAGTCTGACATGGTGCACAAGCAGCAAATGGGTCACGGTATTGAGGATATTATTGCCGGTCTTTGTGATGCCCTTGTGCGCAATTACCTCAACAATGTGTGCAAGGGTAAGGAAATTCTTGCACCGGTTGTTTTTCAGGGGGGAGTAGCTGCCAATCTCGGTATAAAGGCTGCTTTTGAGAAAGCGCTGGATATGGAAGTGATCGTACCTGATTATTATCATGTTATGGGTTCTATAGGTGCGGCTATAATGGCCCGCCTGTCGGTGGAAGGTAAGCCGGAGTCAGCGTTCCGTGGATTTGCCTTAAGTGAACTTAACTACGAAGCTGACACTTTTACCTGTGACGGATGCCCTAACATATGTGAGATTGTCAACCTATCCCTCGATAGTGAACTGCTGGCCCGCTGGGGTGGCCGTTGCGGAAAATGGGATAATATGGAAACAGAAACGATCCGGACAGTTTAATAGTTTTTGAACAAACATTGATTGAATTCCATTTCATGATATAATAATAAGACTAAGTATTAAATTGCCTATTTAAGGTGGTGATCGATAGTCGGAAAAAAATTGAGTTGCTGGTTTGTAGGAATTTCTGAGAAATATAAAGGGGGATTTTTTAAGTATGAAAAAGTATTTAGCTTTGTTATTGATGGTAACGTTGATTTTTGGTGTTTTGGTAATCGGTTGCGCTCCTGAAGTTGTTGACCCCGATCCTGATCCGGATCCCGATCCGAATGACGTGATTGTTGACGGTCAGGATATAGTTATCGCCATCGGGGCGGAGCCGGAAAACCTTGACCCGTTGAAAATGATGTCTGCACCGGCGGCGACCATTGCAGAGCACATGGTAGAAAACCTGATCTACCTTGCCGAAGATGGCACTCTTCAGCCGGCGCTTGCAGAAGCATGGGAACCTTCTGAAGACGGCCTTTCCTGGTTCCTCAACCTCCGTGAAGGCGTCAGCTTTCACGATGGCACGCCCTTTAATGCCGAAGCGGTTAAGTATAATCTAGATCGCTTTATGGCCAAGGGTGAATTTGAAGGTGAAGATGCTGCAGTTTTTGCATTCCTCCTCGGAAGAGTTACTGCGGTAGAAGTTGTTGATGAATACACTGTTGAGATTGTGCTTAGCGATGTGTTCGCACCGATTGCTTCTCACCTGTCTCACTCGTTTATCGGTATACACAGCCCCGCTTCCCTGGAAGCTCTTGGAGCCGGTGCAAATGTTGAGGCTCCCGTGGGCACAGGCCCGTTTAAGTATGTTTCCTGGGACCGCGGTGAGCAGATTTACATGGAAAGAAATGACGATTACTGGGGCGGCGCGCCGACCCTGGACAGTGTTACTTTCAAGTTCGTACCCGAAGCCGGTTCCCGCGTGATTATGCTTGAGACCGGTGAGGCTCACGCCATTATGGCAGTACCACCCACCGATATTGACCGGCTGGAAGCGGAAGCCGATATCGATGTGGTCTTCCAGAACAGCGTTCGCGTAATTTATATCGGCTTCAACCTCGAAGATGAGAAATTCAGTGATGTAAGGGTTCGTCAGGCTTTGAACCATGCCATCAATAAGGATGCGATCATCGAAACGATCTTCCAGGGTGTCGGTGAACCTTCCTCTGCTCCCATTGTTCCGGCCATCTTTGGTTATACCCAGGTTGGTCCATATGAATACAATCCTGAAAGAGCGATGGAACTGATGGCAGAAGCAGGCTATCCTGATGGTTTTGATATCGAACTGTTCCACCCGACCGGTCGTTATCCACAGGATGCTACTGTAACCGAAGCTGTCCAGGCCATGTTGGCCGAGGTTGGAGTGAATGCCAGCCTTACCACTTATGACTGGGGCACCTATCTGGACACAGTAATTGTCGAGCCGAATCAGGCTGAACATGATGCATACATGTTAGGTTGGGGAACTGTAACTCTCGATGCTGACTACGGCCTGTTTGCCCTGTTCCA
>PWUG01000129.1 GCA_003562605.1 Syntrophomonadaceae bacterium
TAACACCTCCCAAATGCGATCAGGGGATGCCTCAATATCTATCCAAGTATCAATAGTTCGTGTAAGCATGATGATAAAATACCTCCATCAGGTCTATGAAATAAGATATTTCTAACCTTTAACTTTACATATATTATTTTCCCGGTTAATCCTTTTCGAGGCTTTTGAAACAGCTTAACATAAAAACTGCATTAAATCTTTTCATCTAATATTTTCACGTCACGCATCAAACCCATCTTTTCTAAAATTTTCACTCCAATGCGGTATAAGTTCTACAAATTTGCAAATACGATTGCAAATAAGACAACTATACTTAATTATCATCTACCCTAAATATATATTATCGTTGATTAATGAGTCTTTTTAGTCCTTTTTTGTAACCCCTTGCTTTTTGGTTCTGGCGGTAGAGGTATCGCATTGTCTTCCAAATATTTCTCTCTCACCAGAGGGAAAATGCATGCCAAACCAGATAAGACTAATGCCCACAGCAGAGGCTTAAGCCCAATTTGAATTAAAAGCACTAAAAGACCGGCTATGCTCATGTATTGCAGCCAGGGGAATAAGGGGGCCCAAAATGTAGGTCTATAATTTGCCACTTTCTTTATACGGAGGTTTAATTGGGTGAGGTTGGTCAAAGCATAGCTAATAATTAACAGCGCTGAAGCTATTTCAATAAGAGTTTCAAGCGGCAGGCAGATGATTACGAGAATGATTAGCAGGCCGGTAAATGTAATTGAAAATGAAGGTAGATCATTTTTCAGGAAATTGAGAGCCATTACCGATGGAAGCAACCCATCCCGGCTCATCGCCAGAGGATAACGGGAAGCCGCTGCTATTCCTGCATTGGCAGTAGTAATAAAAGCTAAAAATGCTGCAAGTGATGCGATGATGAAACCGGTTTGGCCTAAAGTGATACCGGCAATATCTGCTACCGGTGTGAGTGTCTTGCTAAGCGCACCCGCCTCGATAACACCCACCGCAATAAAAACAACGGATGTATAAATCAAGCCGGTTACCAAAAGCCCAATAATCATACCAAGTGGAATGTTTCTACGCGGTCTCTTTACTTCTTCGGCCAGGCCGGTAATTACCAGCAGACCACCATATGAAATGAAGATAAAACCGGCCGTCGAGAGGACAGGCAAAAACCCTGCTTCGAAAAATGGCATAAAGTGATCGAATTGAAGCAAAGGTGCACTGCTTATAACAAAAAACCCTATCAACCCAATCAGCACAGCGGTAAAAATGAGTTGAGAAAACCCGACTATTTTAATACCCAGCAGGTTAATTAAAACAAAAATAATGCAGGCCACCACCGCAATAAATTTCGGGTTGTAATCGGTAAAGGAAGCACTATAGATACCGATGCCAAGTAAGGCATAGGCGCTTTTTAAAGTAATTGCAGTCCAGCGTGAAAATCCGGCTACCGCGCCAACTTTGTAACCGATTCCCCTGCTGACAAAATAATAAATACCACCTGCTTTTGGCATTGCCGTTGACAATTCGGCAGCGCTAAGTAAAGTTGGCAAAGCAATTATTGCGGCTAATGCGTAAGATAGAATTACTGCCGGTCCAGCCCTGCTAAAAGCAATTCCGGGCAAGACAAAGAGTCCGGCAGCAATCATCGAACCGGAAGTAATCATGAAGACATCAAGAAGGCCCAGTTTCCTTTTTAACAAAGTAAATCCCGCCTTACCTTGAGTGCTGCCGTATATTTATGTTTAATTAATTAAGATGCTACAGGCAGATCTATCTCTGAAAATAAATCCTGACTTATTATAACCATTTCTTTCTTTTAAAGTAGCAGAGCAAGACAGCGGCTACTATCACCATTAGGCTCAGAGCAAATAAATAACCGTAGCGCCAGCTTAACTCCGGCATGTAGATAAAGTTCATCCCGTAAATGCCAGAAATAAGGGTAAGTGGAATAAAGATCGCTGCAAAAATAGTCAGGATCTTCATCACTTCGTTTAGTTTGTTGTTAAGAATAGAAAGATAAATTTCAATCATGGCAGATAGCATTTCACGGTAGATTTCAATTGAATCGATTATCTGCACCGTATGGCTATAAACATCGCGCAAATGAAGATTTGTTTCAGCATGGATAAAAACAGCATCAGATTGTATCAACCCGTTAATAGTTTCTCTCAATGGCCATATTGCCTGACGAATCTTGAGCATTTCTCGCCTATAGGAGTGAATCGAATGTAGCGTCTTCTCGTTCGTAGAATTAAGCAGTAATTCTTCAAGGGTATCGAGCTTTTCTCCAATTAGTTCAAGCACCGCAAAATAGCTATCAACAACAATATCGATTAAAGAGTACGCCAGGTAATCTGAATCGTGCATTCTTATGTTACCCTTGCCTGCAGCCAGACGCATCCTTAGGGGTTCAAAAATGCTTGTGTCACAATCACTTATTGAGATAACAAAGTTATGGCCTATAATCAGGCTGATCTGTGTAAAATCAATGGTTTGCTCCTTATCGCTGTATAATACTGATTTCAAAACCATGTAGGTATAGTCGTCGTAAGGTTCCTGCCGTGGCCTCTGGTCAGCATTAAGAATATCTTCTAGAGTTAAGTGATGAAGGTTAAAGTAGTTACCTATTCCCTTTAACAGCTCGATATTGGCCAAACCATCAATATGCACCCAGAGTACCGGAGCTTTTTGTTCAAACAAGTTTAAACATCTTTTTAAATCAGTTGTTTTTTCCACCCAAAATATTTCATGGTCATAACCACAAACTGTCACCATGCTGTTATTACATTTAAGTTTTCCAACATGAACGAGCGCGCCTGGCGGCAAGCCAGTTTTATCAGATTTTTTTACCATTTCACCCATTTTATCCTCCCGTTTAATCAAGGCTGATTCATAAACCTACCCGCATATAAAAAAGCACCACGATAGCGATTAGATAACCCATGACTATGATCATTGAGTCATAGCCAATTGGCCCTAAAGCTTTTATTGAACGGTTTGCCAGCCCTACTGTAACCAGGGAGGTCAGAGCGATACACATTAGGATGGTCAGCAGGTGCTCAATAGAGCTATCATTGAAAAGATTCCCGGGTGAATAGGCCAGGTCAACTAGTCCAAGAATAAACATATTATACATGTTAGCGCCAAAAATATTTCCAACAGCCATGTCGAACTTGCCATAGCGGGCAGCTGTAGAGGTGGTCACAACTTCAGGAAGGCTGGTGGCAATTGCCAAAAAAATAGAGCCGACAAAAGTTCTACCAAGGCCTGTCTCCAGAGCAATAATTTCAGAAGCATCGGTTAAATAGGTCCCGGCAACCAGAATTACCGCTGCTGCAGCGATAAAACGCAACAGAGCTTTTTTCGGAGAGGCAAATGCACTGGCACATTCTGTAGTATTATCGTGAATGTTGCGGGCTTCATAACTTGTGATTAATTTTGATGCAGCCAGATAACAGCCCATCAGCAAGAAGCTATTTAAGCTGATCCATCCACCCATAATTACTGGAAGTGGAATCAAAAGCCCTAGCCCTGCTATGGCAAGCAGAACCAGGCTCAATGAAGCTGACATAATATGGCCATCTTTGAGGCGGTATAATAGGGAACCTTTACCCTGAACAAGATCAACTAATGCTATTATTGCAAGATTAAAGAGATTACTGCCAAAAAGATTTCCAACTGCCAGATCAGGCGCAGTTATTAATACTGCCCGCAAACTGCTGACCAGCTCAGGAAGTGATGTGGCCAGTGGAAGAATCAATATCCCCGCCCAGCTTGCGCTTAAGCCCAAGGTTTTCCCAAGCGTTTCGGCATTTTTCGTTAAAGTAACACCTGCAAAAATTACCAGGATAGCACCACCGACAAACTGCAACCCGGCAATTATCACAATAACCACTCCTAAAGTTGAACCACATAGACTATTCTTATGTGTACTATAGCTTAAAAGGTGATTGGATGAAAGTTTTTTGAGTCACTTTTGTTGTGAGCGATTATGGCTGTTAAATTAAGCTGCCGAATTTGAAACCTGGGCAAATGACCTACCTAAAGATATGAAAAACATCACATGTATCGGTTAAGCGGTTAGTTCTAACCAAAAAAGTTTTTTCACAAAATTTGGACTTGATCTAATCACACTGATCTTCCCCCACTTTTGTGGACACATAGTTAAGCCACTTTTCTCTGTTTTTCGTACTCTTCCGGGCTGTTATAGCCGTTTGCTGAGTGAATTCTGATCTTGTTGTAAAAGA
>PWUG01000153.1 GCA_003562605.1 Syntrophomonadaceae bacterium
CCCACCAGTTAATGTATTCAACAGACCCAGAAACAAGCCAATAAATAAAAAGAAAATGAGTAGTTTATTAATTCTACCGGTTCTGATCACCTTCGCGAAACCGATTAGAAAAGCTATTAAAACAACATAGTTTATATGCAATCCCCCAGCAAAGGGCAGGAGAAATACAAGGATTGTGGCAATGTCGTGAAAAGAGAGGAGCAAAAATACCAGGCTACAAATAGCGACAATAAAAATATAATGAAGGTCAAACATTGTTATGTCTCGTAGTAGAATAACAGCATATAGAATTGAAGCAGCAACGAAACGACGATAATGCTGGCTGCTTTCTGCTATATTGATTTCATTTCTGTTCATATACGCTGCATAATTCATCAGCAATACTCCTAATGTCATATTTCGCTTCCTTGATGGATTTCCTTTGGTCTTTGCGGTTGTACTGTGCCTCTTCTTCAAGAATTTCAGCCCATACGGCAGAAGACTTTTCCAAGGAAACAAATGTAACGAGTCCGGTTAAATTTGCTTCTCTACTAACCGTATCAGAGGCGATGATTTTTAAGCCTGTGGCCTGGGCTTCGACCAGGGTAACCGGTAAACCTTCGTATAAAGATGGAAAGAGCATGACATCCATAGCCAGTAATTGTTCATTAATATCCGTGCGAATACCCGCAAACTTTACACAGTGACTAATAGATAATTGTTTAACCTTCTCTTCCATGTTTTTTCGCAATTCACCGTCACCGATTAACAATAAAAATACATTCCGATTCTTCTTATATATCTGGTAAAAGACATCAATAAGAAATCCGTGATTTTTTACTTCAGAAAACCTGCCAATATGTCCAATCACAAATTTATCCTTAAACCCAAATTCCATTTTAATATTGCACTGCTTTAGAGGATCATAAGAAAAAATATTTGTATCAATCCCATTGTTTAACACTTTAGAGTTCTTAAGGTTTTTAAAATCCTTTCCATACATCCATATCCCTGCCTCTTCAGAACAAGCGAACCGATGCGTAGAAAAAATCCTTATCAAACGGTAAAAAAATTTATGAATCCGTTTATTGTAGGTGTTTGTACTATGTGAATGAACTATACGTATTCTGCAGCCAGAAAAATAGACTGCTAACAGCTTAACTAAACTGGTTGCTGTCGATGCGTGAATGTGAATCGCATCATATTCTTTGTTTGCCTTTATTACAGAGTACGTGTCTAAAAAACGTTTATAAACCCTGATGGGATAAATCTTTGATAGATCCGTCAATACCCTGTATATGGTGCCTCCAAGTTGCTGAATCTCTTTATCAAAATCACCTGTTTTATCTGAATGCACTAAAAAATCAAACTGATACTTCGTGGTATCAATATTCCTGTAGACATTCATAATGAACGTTTCCATTCCAGCCCTACTCATGCTGCCGCCAACAATATGAAGTACCCTGATCATATGCATCACCTAGAATTCTTTCCTTACAATACAATATCTACTATAGTTTCCGAACCGAATCTTCACTTCGCGATATGACCCATATAATCAAGAACATATTTATTACAGCACCTGTAATAGAAAATAGTGCAATCCCGACAAGATCGCTCGCAAGAAAGAGAGCACCAATGATGAGTGCACCACAGCGAACGACAATAGAAATAATCTCATAGATCAAAAATTGCCTTTGCATGTCAAACAGTGGAATCGCATAAACAGATGGGTGATTAATAAAAGCAAAATAGAGCCAAAGAGCAAGCCAACGGGAATATTCGCCCGCAGTGATCCAGTCTGCTCCAAAGACAAATCCAAATAACCAGGGGCCAAATAAGAATAGAACACCAAAAGGAAGCAGACCAACTAAAGCTAATCCCCATGTCGCCTTGATAATATAGGGGCGCAAAGGTTCTCCTCGTTTTGCAGCCTCAGCGATGCGGGGTAGAAATACTGTGCCCACTGACTTTGCTACTAATGAACTGGGCAGGCTGACTACACGTCTCGAAAGCGTATAAAAACCGGCAGGAACAGGACCCATAAGAGCAGCGAGCAGTAACGTAGGTATATTTATTGATGTGGTATTCAGGATGATTTGAGGAGACCGGTATATAGGAAAATCTCTATACTTAACTGCAACTGTTTTTATGGAAACATTTTGCTCTGCCTCAGATACCATTTCTTGAAAGTTACGATGGAGAAAGGTTGTGCGAGCACTTAACCACAACATAAATGTAAGAAAACCGTGTCCAACTGCATTAATAACCAGGAGAACGGGGGCAGTAGCCAGAAAATAGCCGACGCCTACCTTTGTGGTATTGATTGCAGCCGTCTGCGTCACGGTAATCCCTGAAATTGATCGAAACTGCTTCTTTCGGATAAGCCATTCACCTAGCGATTTTTCTGCGGCAGATAATAACACTAATGCAGGAATTAAAAGTAAATAATAAGCAGAGGCCTCAAAACCAAAAAAAAGTGCAATCTGATAATGAAAAACTCCTATGATTACCGCTAATAATATTGCAATACATGCAGCAATTAAAAGTGCAAGCCGAACAAGTGCCCTGGCTTCATGGTCATTAGCAGGAAGAACAATAGCATAAGTATAAGCAAGGCTGGCTATCGGAGTAATCATCGCCAGCATTGCAACAAAAACCCCTAAAATACCAAAACTCTCTGGGCCATAAAGCCTGGTAATAAAAGGAGAAAATGCGATAGAAATAGCCTGGGCTGCAGCCGATCCACCTGCCACAATGGTTACATCTCGGATGAAGCGGCTTTTCTTTAAATAGTTTAACTGTTCAGAGAGACTATCTACCAAGCCCTCCTTTTTTTTTGAAAGAAGAAATTTTTTTACATCTGTAATAATCGCCGCAATCGATAGTTTATACATATGCCAGTGCCAGATTAATCTCCATCATGTTCATATGCCTCATATTTTCCCACAGGGATAATGATCACCGGTTCAACCCCCGTTTTCAGGAGCGCCTTCATTTGATCTACATCGAATCCGGCAACTGCCACACTGCCCAATCCCAGGGCTTCTGCCTGGAGATGAACATTTTGGGTTACATAACCTGTCTCCATATAAGCAAATCGCTTACCCAGCCGGAACCTTGTAGTTCTCTGGTAATCAACAGCCACAATGATGCTTAACGGGGCGTTTTCGATGAATCCATACGTTGAAGTCTGGGCCATGGCACGCCTCTGGTCACCCGATGTTACAGGAAGGAGTTGGTGATTCTGCCAGTCGTACTGGTAGATACCTGCCGGAACATTGACGTTTCCTTGCAGGGCAGTGGTAATAACGAAGATTTCCAGGAAGTACGTTCCCCCGGCAGAGGGAACGGTTCGTGTTGCCCCGGTAACCCCGTCCACACCTGTGCCGTACGCGGCCCAGAGGACCTGGGATAATTCCTGCGTATCCAGGGGCTGCGCAGCATACCGCCTCACCGATTTTCTGTTGGCAATGGCTTCTTCCAGGCTTACACTGCCTGTAAAGGACGGCCGGGGCAGTGAAATGGCCTGTCCAGGATCGAAAGGGCTGTTTGAATTGGCCACCTTGCCTGTAGTAATAATCACGGTTCGGGCATTTCCATCCCACTGCACGTCGGCCCCCAGGCTCTCGGCAATAAAACGTGTGGGAACCAGGGTCCGGCCATGCACCAAGGTCGGGAGAACATCCAGCTGCTCTGATCTGCCGTTGATCGAGGCATTTGGGTTATCCAGGTACAGGACCACAGTGGTCCCCTCCCTGGTGCCGGTTATTTGCTGTGTGTCCCCATCCCACTGCACTGCTGCACCCAGGGCTTCAAAGATCGCACGCATGGGTACCATGGTTCTCCCCTGGATGATGATGGGATCCACATCGGTTTGCAGTCTTTGACCGTCGATATATACGGAAATACCGGGAGATGCCACTGCGATCAGGGAAAATCCTAAAATTAGGGTTAAGAGCAGTATAAAGGTTACTGTGCGTCTTAGAGTTTGGGTCAGCATTGATAAGACCTCCTCACAATATTTATTTCCGCGTCGTCCTGCAAGTTTCAGAAGTAGGGTACGCTGAAGCATTCTATTCGTCCTGATGTATGCACAGCGCGTCTTCCTTAGTCTTAATCTTCTTCTTCGTAACTCTGGTAATATGTCTGGTAATAATAATTCTGGCCGTTGGCCGGTATCTTGTTCAGCAAGACACCCACAATGCGGGCTTTGACATTATCCAGC
>PWUG01000131.1 GCA_003562605.1 Syntrophomonadaceae bacterium
AGGCGGGCATTGCTGTAGATGCAGCCCTCTTTTCGCAAATTGAGAGCCTGCCCGGATTTTTTATGACCCGTTACGAAGACAACCCTGATTTCGACGAGTCATTTTTCCGGATCACTTAGGCAGCTGGCTATAGCATAGCATAGTGCCAATATTTATTTGTCCGAGAGCTATGGTAAAATTATTAAAGAGTACCAGGCAACAGGACGGGAGGATGATCGAAATGATTGATTTGCGCAGTGATACTGTAACGCTGCCTACCAGGGCGATGCGTAAGGCCGTGTTTGAAGCTGAGGTGGGAGATGACGTTTATGGCGAAGATCCCACGGTAAATCGCCTCCAGGAGTTGGCGGCGGATATGATTGGGAAGGAAGCGGCCATGCTTGTGCCAAGCGGGACTATGGGCAACCAGATTGCCGTGCTTACTCACTGCCGACCCGGAACTGAAGTGATCCTGGAAGCTGATTCGCATATTTACTATTACGAAGCGGCCGCTGCTTCCGTGTTCGCCGGAGTTCAACCCAGGCCGCTGCCGGGAAGAAGAGGATCCCTGCCTGCTGACCTGGTTGAATGGGCCATCCGTGAAGATGATGTCCACCTGCCGCCGACATCTCTGATCTGTGTGGAAAATACGCATAACCGGGCCGGGGGCACAGTTGTTCCCCTTGAAGACATGAAGGCGGTATATGATGTAGCCTGCCGGCACAACCTGCCGGTGCATCTCGACGGAGCGCGAATATTTAATGCTTCAATTGCTTCCGGTGTGGCGGCAAAAGAGTTTACCGCCTGCACCACTTCAGTCCAATTTTGCCTTTCAAAGGGCCTTGGTGCCCCGGTAGGTTCAATAATTGCCGGATCAAAAGACTTTATTGCCGAAGCAAGGCGGTGGCGCAAGCGTCTTGGCGGAGGAATGCGCCAGGCTGGAATTTTTGCGGCGGCCGGAATTGTTGCTCTTGAAACGATGATCGATCGCCTGGCTGAGGATCATGCCAATGCCCGTTTGCTTGCAGACGGCCTTGCTGCATTGAAAGGTATCGAGTTTAATCCGGACGATGTGGACACAAATATCATTATCGTTAAACCTACCGCAATGTCTATTCAACGGCTGGGTTACGAGCTGGAAAAAAGAGGCATCCTTACTGTGGTTATAGAGCCTGACCGGGTTCGATTTACAACAAATAAAGATGTCAACCGCAGTGATATCGAGAGGACAATAGCTGCGGTTAAAGACATCCTGGCCAAAGCTTAAAAAACAGGGGCTGGGTAAACTCTGATCAGTCTTCCCAGCCCTGTAACCATTCCTCCAGCTAAACAGTCTACAACCGGTGCAACTTAAGCGCGCTCTTGAAGGCCAGGCCTCTTTTAGTCAGGGCCTTTGCTGTTTTATTTACTGCTTCGTGCTTATCTAGATAGTTGGCAAGCAGTAAATCCATTTCACCGCTTTCGGTAATTTCCTCTTTTGCCCTGAAATAATCAAGTATATCCGATGGATGTTCTCTCTTTGCCTCAACTTCCGGTTCTCCGCCTTCGTGTTTGGCAGCAATATTAGGCACCGTTTCAACAATATCCAGCAGCTCATCACGGCGGTTGTATGGTTGAAGAACTATACTTTTGTAAGCTTCGGTTATGTGGTGTTCAAAACGGATATTATGTTCCAAACCGAGGGTTTTCCTTATTTCTGAACTGGATTGAATAGTGTCATTATTTACAGAGTTGCTGAAGTTAATCCCGGCCAGTGGGGTAGTGCCGTCTGCACGCGCAAAGAGACGTGCCATTATAAATGTCCATAACATAGCAAAAGGGTTGTCGTGTCCGGTAAATACCGATATTTTAAATGATACATCAATACCCATTTTATACAGCAGCAACCCGGCCAGGATAGTTCCGAAGTTAATATTCAAATACTGTTCAATACCGTAACGGGTATAGTAATAGAGAAGTTCATCAACCCATTTGCAGGCATAATCATTAGGTTGGCCGATACCCCCAAAATACCCGGTAATCGTTTCCGGTCCGCACAGGTGAATATTTGAGCCATCAACTCCTTTGGTGTCCAGGCTTTCGACGTAACTGGCACCAATGATCTGCATTGCCGCAGCTACAGCCAGAATATCACCCTGATCATTTTCCTGCTCTTTCATCCTGCGAACTCTGATATAACGGGCCGGCATGATTTCACCCTTTTTAATTGCTCTTTTGGCTTCGGCAATCAGCCAGGGAAAATACTGCAGGGCACTAATTTCCAAAGTGACCGTATTGCATTCATTATAGTATTTCCTGTCAGCTTCTTCGCCAAGGATCTTGCGCCTGTAATCGGAAATAGGGATAAAAGAACCTTTATCACGCTCGGCTATCAGCCACTTTAAATCATTAAGGTATGGTGATTTAATACTCTGCAGACGTTCAAAAATATTATCCAGGTTTCGGGCCTCTGCGGCACTGTTGTTAATTTCGGCGGGAGTGCCGTATTTATGAACAATACCCTCAAGTGCTGCTGTTAAAGGATTGGCCCGATCGGCCAAAAAATTATTTATTACTTCCAGAGCAGAGTGGTCAATTCTATATAGATCTTTCATTAAAACCAACCCCCTTTTTTGTGGTGGGCAAGAAGCAATGGCGCTGTTTAAGTGCTACATATTTTATTTTCCCTTAATGTTTTCAGCATATCATACCCAAAACAAGTAGTCTATAATCTCTGCCCTGGTTAAATCCACAAGCTAAAAGGCTATTATTTACATTTGATCTAAATGCTCTCAATAAAATAAAAGGAATTAAATTTAAACTGTCTAATGATATAATAAGTCATACATTAAAATAAGAAAGATGAATTGGCGCAGCGCGCCTCTTATAATTTTTTCCTGGTGATTGCTTTTTTGAATAAAAGGAGATATTTTAAAAATGATGACCGTCGATCAATATCTTGACTCACTTCGCCGGATAAACTTTAAGGTCTACATGTTTGGTGAAAGGGTCAGCAATATAGTCGATCATGCGATGATCAGGCCTTCCATTAATGCTGTAGCTAAGAGTTACGAGCTTGATGATGACCCTTCCACCGAAAGCTTACTGACGGCATATTCCAGTTTAACCGGAAATAGGATTAACCGTTTTACCCATTTGCATCAAGGCCCGGATGATTTAATCAGCAAGGTCAAAATGCAGCGCATGCTGGGCCAAAAAACTGCAGCCTGTTTCCAGCGCTGTGTAGGTATGGATGCTTTAAATGCTGTCGACAGCATTACATTTGAACTTGACCGCGATCTGGCCCTTGAATATCACCAACGGTTTCGCCGTTTTTTGCTTCATGTCCAGGAAAATGACCTGGTTGTAGAAGGGGCGATGACCGATCCCAAGGGGGATCGTTCGCTGCGCCCCTCGCAGCAGGCCGATCCGGATTTGTACCTGCGGATAGTTCGTAAAGAGGAGGACGGTATAATCGTCAGTGGGGCGAAAGCTCACCAGACAGGGGCCCTGTCCGCCCACGAAATCCTGGTTATGCCTACTCTGACCATGGGCGAAGAGGATGCCGATTATGCTGTCTGCTTCGCTGTTCCCAGCGGAACGGAGGGAATAACGTATATCTATGGCCGCCAATCCTGTGATACCCGCAGACTGGAAGGCGGAGTAATCGATGTCGGCAACTGCCGTTACGGCGGGCACGAATGCCTTGTAGTTTTTGAAGATGTTTTTATACCCTGGGAAAGAGTTTTTATGTGTGGTGAGTACCGGTATACTGGTTCTCTGGTCGAAAGATTTGCCGGCTATCATCGACAGAGCTATGGAGGCTGTAAAGTCGGCGTAGGTGATGTATTGATTGGGGCGGCAGCGCTGGCAGCCGAATACAACGGTGCCGCAGGGGCTTCGCATATTAAAGATAAGCTGATCGAAATGATTCATCTTAACGAAACTTTATTTGCCTGCGGGATTGCCTGTTCCAGCCAGGGAAAGCCCACTGCTTCAGGAACTTATCTTATTGATATGCTTCTGGCCAACGTTTGCAAGCAAAACGTTACCCGTTTTCCTTACGAAATAGCCCGCCTGGCTGAGGATATCGCAGGCGGGTTAATGGTTACCCTGCCTTCAGAGAAGGATTACCGCCATCCCGAAATAGGAAAATATATCGAAAAGTACCTCAAAGGTGCTGAAACTGTTCCCACCGAGCATAGAATGAGGATTCTGCGTTTAAT